>DATIYR010000447.1:0-4744 GCA_035517535.1 Terriglobales bacterium | reverse complement strand
CGGTTCACCATTCCGAACCAGTAGTGCCGCCACAGGTCAGTATCGAGCGCCAGCCAGTCGCGGTAGTTGCGAATTTCATTTGGATACAACATCAGCGCGCCATTTGCGCCGGCGCTGATGATGTAGCCCTGCAGGCCCGACTTCGCGACGATTTCGCGATAGCCGTCGGTCAGCTTGCGTTCGAGCTTTTCGACGTGCGTGTAATTGGCGCGCGTGAGGACGCTGCGGAATGTCGCAAGGCCGGCAGCCATCGAGACAGGATTGGTGTTGTACGTTCCGCCGTGGAAGACCTTGTGCTGCGAAATCAAATCCATGACCGATTTGCTAGCGCCAAAAGCCGCCAGCGGCAATCCGCCGCCGATCGATTTCGCCAGGCAAATCATGTCCGGCTTCACGTTGAAGTACTCAGACGCTCCGCCCCAGCCAAGCTTTGCGCCGGTCTTGACTTCGTCGAAGATGAGGAGCGCACCATTGCGGGTTGCGATGTCGCGCAGGCCTTCGAGGAAGCCGGGTTGCGGCATGCACAGGCCGACGTTCATCAGGATCGGTTCGAGAATGATTGCGGCAATTTCGCCAGGATGCTGTTTGAAACGATTCTCGACGGATGCGAGATCGTTGAAGGTTGCGATCAGCACATTCGCCACGCTGGCTTTCGGAACGCCCAGTCCGGCGGGAACCGGATTGGGGGCGTGAATGTCGCCATATTCGTGAGCGTCGTGCGGCTTAACGCTGACGAGCGCGGCGTCATGCAGGCCGTGATATGCGCCTTCGAATTTCACGATCTTGTCGCGTCCGGTGGCGGCGCGGGCCAGGCGGATGGAGTGCATGGTAGCTTCGGTTCCGCTGTTGCCGAAGCGCACCATTTCGACTGGAAAGCGGTTGCAGATTTCTTCCGCGAGTTCCCATTCCATGTCATGCGGCATGCCGTACATGGTGCCGGTGTGCAGGCGAGGCTCAACTGCCTTCATCACGGCGGGATGGCAATGCCCGGCCATCAATGCGCCGAAGCAGAGGTTGTGGTCGACGTACTCGTTTCCGTCGAGGTCGCGAAATTTGCTGCCGCCCGCGTCCTTCACAAAAATCGGATGGGGATCGTAGGCGCGGTAATTACTGGCCACACCCAGGGGAATTCGCTTCAGGTTTTTTTTGTGGGCCTCGGCCGACTTGGGCGTGCGGCGCACGAATGTGTCGATTTCTTTCTGTAACTCGGGATACATCATGGTCTCCGAAGAGTCTCAAGCCCCGGCGGGGCCATTAGATTAGCCCGCGCAGCGGAGCCACGCGGGTTTGCAGCTAGAAGAACAATTTTAATGCGAATTGCACCAGGCGCGGATCTTTCGCCTGCGTGACCTGGCCGAATTGCGTGCCGTCGCTCGAATATCCGTCTGGATTGTAGAACTGCGTGTGATTAAACAGATTGAAGAACTCGGCGCGAAATTCGACGTATCTTTGCTCGGTGAGCGGGATATTTTTCAGCACCGCGAAATCGGTCTCGCTGATTCCGGGACCACAGCAGATGGTACGCGGCGCATCGCCAATTCGCCCGAGCAGGCTGGGATCGTAGCAGCCGAAGAAGACCTGGGCGGTACAGGGCGTAGTCGGCGTAGTTGCATTTTCGGTGAAGCTGTTAGGATCGAAGAAATAGTTTCCGCTGTCTTGTGGCTTCAGACGATGCAATGGGGCGAGCTGATCGGGTAAGCCCGGGTATTGGAAAAATGCGCTGTACATCAATTCATTGTCTGAGGATGACGAGAGCTGAATCGGGAAGCCGGTTTGGAAAGTCGTGATTCCTGAGAGCGACCAATCATCCAGAAGTTTGCCCATCATGCCGCTATATCGCCGAACCGGCAGCGCCCAATCGTAACTGACGACGAAGCGATGGCGGGCATCGAACAGCGAAAGCGCCCGGTTGTTCGCGCCTGGCAACGGATTCAGGACTCCCTCAAAACTTGAGGCTTCGTCAATGGACTTGCTCAAGGTATAGGCAGCGTTGAACTGAATTCCGTGACTGAAGCGCTTCTCAACTGAGACCTGCAATGAGTTATAAGCCGAGTTGGCGATGGTGTCCTCAGCGAAGATGCTCGAGAAAACCGGCACGCCGCTGACCGGGCATCCGGTCCCAGTAAGCGGATTACATTGCGGCGACGAGTATTGACGCAACCCCACAAGAGTTATTCCAGCCGGCGCTATGCTGCTGACTAACGTTCCCGCCGGAATGGTTTGGGGACCGTTGGGACCGTATGGCAGATGCAAACCGCCCTGCGGAATGACCACGTTCACAAAATTTCCATTCGAGTCATAAGCCTGCGTGGGAACGGTAAATTCCGAATCGGCGTAGAAAGGGCCGCAGGTTGTACCAATGTCAGGATGAGCTGTAGTGCCATCTCCCGGATAGGCATTCTCCAAGGCCTGGAGTCCGAGACAAGTCTGCGCATTGCCGTAGTTGAGATCGTGGCTGGCAAGCAAGCGATGTCCTTGCGAACCCACGTAGCCGACCTCTAACTTCATGTCATTCGTGAGCTGACGTTGAATGGTGAAGTTGTATTGCGCCGAGTACTGCGCGCGCAGGTGCGGCTGAAATTCACCGAACAGAAGTATGGGCTCGAATTTTGCCCAATCCTGTTGACTGCCGGGGGTTGGAGTGATGATGCCGTTGAATGGATTGAGGTAGGTGGTAACGCCGTCTTGCCCGAGGAATGGATTATCGAATTGCGTGCCAGCAGGAAACTCACTGCCACCAAATGGCGGTTCGGCGCCAAACTGCTCAAGTACGAGCTGTTCAATCGGGTTATAGAACAAACCCCAGCCACTGCGAATACTGGTCTTTCCGTTGTCGGGGCTCCAGGCGATCCCGATGCGAGGCGCGAATGCGTTGTAGTAGGTTTGGGTCATTCCAGTGGGAATACCTTTATCGCCGGGGACTACCAGACCGATTGGATCCTCGCTCGAGCAATCGGTATTCGGACCACCGCAGGGGTAGACAGTGCTGCTCTGCCCAGGGCGGAAGGTTTCAACGTGCTTGCTGATGTCTGCGAGAGGCGTGTTCAGCTCCCAACGCAGTCCGTAGTTCAAAGTAAGGTTAGGTTTGATCTTCCAACTGTCCTGCGCGAACAGATACAAGCTGGTGCTGCGGAAGTTTCCAGTCTGTGCCGAACCTTGTCCATAGGAGTCCGGCATCCCGAGCAGAAAGTTCGGATATAGATCGGCCGCTCCCACGTCGTTAGCACTGCCTCCCACAAACGAAAACTCCCCGTTTACGTTGTAGTAAAGAGTCTGGTCAAAACGTTGACGCCGCACATCGGCGCCAAATTTCATGGTGTGCGTGCCTGAAACTTTGGTGAGATCATCCGACCACTGGAAGGAATTGCCGACCTGCGGTAGCTCGCCTTCGGCATTGTTGCCCAACGAAAATCCACCTGCGACAGAGATAAAGGGCAGGCCTTCATGATTTGGCCCGAGAAGTGGATGAATCCCGGTTGCGCCCGGCCCGGAATTGGCGGCCGTATCTCCATAGAAGCAGGGCACGGGACCAGTGACGCTGGTGAGCCAGGTGGGCGCAGGCGGGCATGAATTTTGAATCAGCTCGGTATTCTGGGGATGCTGAAATGTTTCCTGGCCTTCGCGATTGTAAACAAAGCGGAATTCGTTAACCAAAGTGTTGCTGAGGGTCCAATCGTGGGTGAAGTTGTACTGCTGGTAGCGGTCTCGCACAATGCTGCCGAATCCCGGCACGTCGGCCCCGGCCAGCTGGAAATTAGCAAAAGGCTGCACCGTGTGATCGTCATCGAAGTAGTAGTAGAAGGTCAGGTTCTGCGCGGCATTAATTCTGTGGTCAAGGCGCAGAGTTGCCTGGTCGCCCCGGACGGGCTGGGTGGGCACGGTTTCAATGGTGTTGCTTCCGCTCGGAGGTGTCGGGACAAACTGTAAAAGATCGACAGCCGTGGGATCCATGCAAGCGAGAGGAATTTGCTGATTGGGAAATATGGTATTGGGATCGCCCGTGGAGAGCGCTCCTCCACCAATCGCAGTGATCGCGGCCTGGCAACCTGTTCGATTCGCCAGCAGCGACGGATTCGCAAACGCCCCCGTAAAAGGAGACCCCAAGTCGGAAAAATCCGACACGATTTGACCATTCACCACGTTCGTCGGACTTGGCCGCTCCTGTGCTGTGGGCACCGTTACCACCGGCGACGGAATTCCCTGCCTAATGCGCCTGCCCTCATAGGACATGAAGAAGAACGTCTGGTTCTTCTGGATTGGGCCGCCGAAGGTGCCGCCGAACTGATTCTGGTTAAACTGCGGCTTCGTGGTATCGAAGTAGCCGTTCGCGTTCAGTGACCGGTTGCGGAAGAACTCGTATAGATTCCCGTGCCAGTCATTCGTGCCTGATTTTGTGATCACGTTCACTACTGAGCCGGAATTTCGTCCATACTCGGCATCGAACGTGTTCGTGAGCACGCGGAATTCCTGAATGCTGTCAGGGCTGGGCTGCACGGTCGGAAGATTCACGAAGAGATCGTTGGCATCTCCGCCGTTGACGCTGAAATTGTTGGAACGTCCGCGTCCGCCATTTACGGAAACCGCGCCCGGGCTGTCGCTGCCATAGATGAGAGTATTGCTGGATCCAACCGTGGACATCACGCCGGGCTGCAATTGCAGGAACTGATAGGTGTCGCGGGTATTCAACGGCAACTCGGTCACGGCGCGTTCGCCAACGACGGCGCCCAACTGGGTGCTGGTGGTA
>DATIYR010000446.1:0-10097 GCA_035517535.1 Terriglobales bacterium | reverse complement strand
CCCCAGCATTCCAATGTGTACCGCAGAGACCTTCACGTCCCGCATCAACTCGTCCAAGCTATCCTTCAGCAATTGAGGATCGGCCGGCTGTACGCGACGCACACCAGCTGTGGACTGAACCGTGAGTGCGGTAATCGTTGCCACTCCGTAGCAGCCCAGCGCCGCGATTGTCTTTATGTCAGCGGTTACGCCAGCGCCGGATGAAGGGTCAAACCCGGCGATTGTGAGAACAATTGGCGGGGCTTCAGCCATGATCGGAATGTATCGGAAACCTGATTCGAAGGAAAAGCAAGCCGTTTCTAAGCTGGAATTGGGCGTCTTTGGTTCTAAGCTGCAGGCATTAAAGGAGTTCGCTAAATTCCTCGTAAGTTGCTGAAAAAACAATTACGAAAAAATTGCACTAGCTGAATTTGGCGGGTTATTTACTAAGTTGCAAATAAATAGGGTGCTGATTATCAGCAATATACGCGAAATAAGTGAGTACAAGAGGCAGGTTACTTCACCTATCTATAACTATACTAAGGTACTTGTACCAAGCGATCTCGATTGACAGGCTACCCTTGGCCCCGTAGCATTTCGCATATTGAACGAAAGTTTGGCGAGGAGGCGACTTTGACGATGGAGGGTATCTGATGCGATTACGAATAGCTCAGGGGTTGACGTTGGTTTTACTCGTCAGCTTGGGAGCGGCTCAGGGGCCAACCAGCTCAGGGTCAGCTAACCAGAAAACAGACTTAGTTCAGACGGCAAGCGCGATTAATATTCCCGCCAACCGGCATGTCCGGCCCTATCAGGTCGGAACCGCCTCTTGGTATGGGGAATACTTCGAAGGCCGGCCGACTGCCAGCGGCGAACCCTATAATATGTATGACCTCACGGCTGCGCATCCGACCCTGCCGCTGGGAACGCTCGTAAGGGTCACCAACCTGCATAATCGGCGCTCGGTCATCGTCCGCATCAACGACCGCGGACCGGTCGTTCCAGGACGAATTATCGACCTTTCCTTTAACGCCGCAAGGGTGCTGCGCTTCGACCGCAAAGGGTTGCAACGGGTACGACTCGACGTGATCCCGTGGGATCCAGCTGCCACCTTGGCTCTGCTGCGCGAGCCCGTATTGGGACGATAGGCCCACATTCAAATTCACGTTCTCGAGGGGACAGGCTCGGGAGGTCTGTTACATTGTGTGGCAGACTTCCGAGCCTGGCACAGTCATCGAAACTGGAAATTCCCACGCTTTCGCTTAAACTGATAGCCGATGACCGCCTCAACCTCTCTTCTCTCGAATGCTAATTCAGCACTCGCCGAGAATCGGCTCATCGTTGCCCTCGACGTCTCATCCGCGGCCGAGGCGCAAAGAATTGTTGTGGAACTGGGCGAAGCGGTACATCTCTACAAAGTGGGAATGCAGCTTTACACCGCCGTCGGGCCTGAGATCGTTCGCGAATTGGTCCGCTCCGGCCACGAGGTTTTTCTCGATCTGAAGTATCACGATATCCCGAACACTGTAGCGGCGGCAGTTCGTGAAGCAGCGCAACTGGGAGCCGGCATGTTGACGGTCCACGCCGCTGGCGGATCGAAAATGCTCGAAGCGGCGGTTGAAGCCGCGCGCGCCAATGCTCGTTTGGAAAACGGCGTCCACGCTCATCCAGTCATTCCGAAAATCCTCGCGGTGACCGTACTCACCAGCATGGATCAAGACGATTTGAATCAGACTGGAGTGCCCGGAGCCGTCATCGATCAGGTTCTACGGCTCGCCTTAGTAGCGAAAAAAGCCGGATGCGCCGGCGTGGTGAGTTCGGCGCGAGAGGCAAAAACTCTTCGCACAAAAATGGGCGATGATTTCCTGATCGTCACGCCAGGAGTCCGGCCCGCGGGCTCCGAGCACAGCGATCAGGCTCGAGTCGTGACGCCGGCCCAGGCGATTGCGGCAGGCGCGAGCCACATCGTGGTGGGCAGGCCAATTACCGCGGCCAAAGACCCCGCCGCGGCGGCCCGAGCAATCATGCAGGAAATGCAACAATCTGAACTGTAGAAATTCCGGCCGCCCTGCCCAGCGATTCCAATCATAAATTGATCGGTTAATTCGAATGCCGCCATAAAGCGGAACTACACGGTCTATACTTGCGTACTCTGAATTTCCAAACTCCTCCCAGGAGGGCCCCGCGTGCGCCTTTCGCTTCGCAGTTTAGCTTGGCTCGCATTTGCAATGTTGCTTGTTTACTCGCCGGTTCGCGCTCAGGAAAAAACGGCAGCAAACCAGCCGGTTCCCCCGTATCGCAATCCCAAACTGGCCATTCAGGACCGCGTCGCCGATCTGCTCTCGCGCATGACGCTGGAAGAAAAAGTTGAGCAGATCGCGCCATTTCGCGAGCGAGAAGTTTCGGTGATCGACCCCACGGGCACATTCACGGACGAGAGCGCACGCGCCACGATGATGCAGCAATGGCAAAATCCAGACTTCGAGTTCACACCCAAACGCGCGGCCATTTTCCGTAACGCGATTCAGCGCTACGCCCGCGAGAAAACGCGGCTGGGAATTCCACAATTGTTCATGGGCGAGGCGCTGCATGGATTCATGGAGTACGGCAGCACCAGTTTTCCGCAAGCGATTGGACTGGCGAGCACATGGGATCCCGCGCTGGTGAAGCAGGTGTTCACCGCTGCGGGTGATGAGGCCCGCTCAGCAGGCGTTGAGCAAGTCTTTACTCCCGTGCTTGGCCTGGCGCGCGATCCCCGCTGGGGACGAACCGAAGAGACTTACGGCGAAGACCCATACCTGGTTTCGCGAATGGCGGTCGCAGCAGTGACGGGCTTGCAGGGAGATGAATTCTTCATCGGGCCACACCACGTTATGGCGACCATGAAGCATTTCGCGGTGCACAGCCAGCCGGAGGGCGGAACGAACACGGCGCCGGGAAATTATTCCGAGCGCGTGATCCGCGAGAATTTTTTTGTGCCATTCGAGGCGGCGGTCAAAGAGGGTCATGTCGGGAGCGTCATGGCTTCGTACAACGAGATTGACGGCATTCCCGCGCACATCAATCACTGGCTGCTCGATAAAGTTCTGCGGCAGGAGTGGGGATTCGATGGCTTCGTCACATCTGACGGGGAGGGCCTGCAGATGCTGGTCACTACGCACCACGTTGCCGCGACAAAGGCTGATGCTGCCCGGCTGGCGTTGGCTGCAGGAGTTGATTACGACCTGTCAGACGGTTCGGTGTATCGCACGCTGATTGAGCAAGTGCGGCAAGGAATTGTTCCCGAGGCTGAGCTGGATCGCGCCGTCTCGCGAATTCTCGCGGCAAAGTTCCGGCTGGGATTATTCGACGATCCGTTTGTTGATCCCGATGCGGCTGAACAAACCACCAACAGCCCGGACCACCGCAAACTTGCTCTCGAAGCGGCGCAGGAAACGATCGTTCTTCTGAAAAACGACAAGCATCTTCTTCCCCTTGATCTCAGCAAACTGAAAACGATCGCAGTCATCGGACCGAATGCCGATGGCCTGCACCTTGGCGGCTACAGCAGGAATCCGGTACACGGTGTGACCATTCTGCAGGGAATACAGGATCGAGTCGGTTCAAAGGCGAAGGTGGTTTATGCCGAAGGCTGCCGCTTCACTGACAAGCATCAGGACTGGCACGGCTGGTTCGACGACAACGTGGGGCTGATCGATCCCGCTACGCAGCAGGACAAAATTAAAGAAGCGGTCGCGGCGGCAAAGAGCGCTGACGTTGCCATTCTCGTTGTCGGCGAGAACGAGAGCACAAATCGCGAGGCATGGTCAGAGCGCCATCTCGGTGATCGCGATTCGCTCGATCTGCTGGGCGCGCAAAATCAGTTGGTCAAGAAAGTGGTTGAAACCGGAACGCCTACAGTGGTTCTGCTCATCAACGGTCGACCGCTTTCCATCAACTACATCGCCGAACGTGTTCCAGCAATACTTGAGGGGTGGTACCTGGGCGAAGAAGGCGGAACCGCAGCAGCGAATGTTTTGTTTGGCGATGTAAATCCCGGCGGCAAACTACCCATAACGTTTCCGCATTCCGTGGGCGACCTTCCTGACTTCTACAATCACAAGCCTTCCGACAACCGCACTTACGAATTCAGCACCCGCCAGCCGCTTTTTGCTTTTGGTTATGGGCTGAGTTACACGACGTTCAAGTTCGATAACGTGCACGTCGATCCGCCGCAGATTTATCCCGGTGGAACAGCGCGGGTCAGCGTGGAGGTGAGCAACACCGGCGACCGCGCCGGAGATGAAGTTCCGCAAATGTATATCCATCAACGCGTGGCTTCTGTAACGCGGCCAGTGATGCTGCTCAAAGGATTTCAGCGCATTCATTTGAATCCCGGCGAAAGGCGGACGGTTGAGTTCACGATTACGCCGGACTCGTTGTCTTTATGGAATGCCGATATGCATAAAGTCGTTGAGCCGGGAGCGTTCGACATCATGGTCGGCCCAAGTTCGGCGCAAACGCAAATGGTCACGCTCACGGTTCTCGGGGCTGAGGGACAGACTGGGCAATCTGCCTTACCTCTGGCACCGGGAGGATCAGCATCCGGCCTCGTCAGCAACTTCGACGATCTGACCACTTCGGCTGCCTACGGCGCCTGGATGGTCACCTCCGATCAGCAGATGGGCGGAAAATCAACTGCGTCGATGAAGGCCGTCGAGGGCGGGGCGAATGGGTCGCGCGGCGCACTGCAAGTTTCGGGCGAAATCGTGCCGGGGGCGGACTTCGTATTCGCTGGAGTTCTTTTTCATCCGGGAGACTCGCCGGAGGATGCCGTGAATCTTTCGAGCAGGAAGGTGATTTCCTTCTGGGCAAAAGGCGATGGCAAGAACTACGCGGTTGCGGTGTTAACGGAGAGCAATGCCGGTGGAATGCCAGGAATCGAGCCGTTTGTCGCCGGACCAGAGTGGAAGCAGTACACATTCCCGATGTCCGATTTCCAAACCGACGGGCACGACGTTACTGGCATTGCGTTCGCGCACGCGCAGGAGCCGGGGAAATTTGAATTTGAAATTGATGAGGTTGAAATCAAGTAAACCTCGAGTGCATGCAAAGCGCGCTCGCCACCCGCGCGCGGTTGAAGCGGGGCACTCCCTTTACAATGCTAGCGTGCGAATACTGATTTCTGCCGGCGAAGCTTCGGGAGAGATGTATGGGGCTCAGCTGATTCGGGCCCTCCGGCAGCGCTTGGCCAAACCGGATTGTGGGGCGACGGGCTTCTCGCCCGTCGAGCACAATACTCCTTCCAATCTCGCGGGCGAGGGCGCCCGCGCCACACCACTCCAGCTTGAATTTTTTGGTGTCGGCGGCGAGAAGATGCATGCCGCCGGATGCGATCTCGTCATTGACGCTAGGGAACTCTCCGTCGTCGGTATTACGGAAATCCTCAGTCATCTGCCGAAAATCTGGGGCCTCTTTCACAAGTTGATCGCGGAAGTGGATAAGCGCCGGCCTGAACTGGCGATCGTCATCGATTCGCCCGCATTCAATTGGCGCGTCGCGCGGGAGATGAAGAAGCGTGGTATCCCTGTCGTCTACTATGTCTGTCCACAATTCTGGGCGTGGCGGCAGGGACGCGTGCGCTTCCTGCGCAAGTACGTCGACAAAGCGCTGGTCATCTTCCCTTTTGAAAAAAAGTTTTATTCAGACCGTGGAGTCGATACCGAGTTCGTGGGCCATCCCTTGGCCGAACTTCCCCGCCCGGCTATTTCACGCGAACAATATGCCGCCGAGCACGGACTCGATCACGGAAAGCAATGGATCACGCTCATGCCCGGAAGCCGCCGGAAGGAAGTACGGATGAATCTGCCAGAGATGCTCAGTTCGGCGTCGGTTCTGGGGCAAGGTTACGAATTCCTCCTTCCGGTCGCGCCGACACTGGATCAAAAATTCGTTGAAGACCTTATCGGTGCTCGTATAGGGGCGGGTGTCCACACCCGCCCTATCGCGCAACCGTCAATTGGCGAGCCCGCCCGGGAGTGGACGCCCGAGCCTACACAATTACGCCCCGCACGAGTCCATCTCGTTACCGAAGCTCTCCCAGCCCTCGCGCACTCCCGCACCGCGATCGTCGCCAGCGGCACCGCAACCATTGAAGCAGCAATGATGGAAACACCCTTCGTCATGGTCTATCGCGTGACTCCGCTCACCTACTTGCTTGGCCGGTGGACGGTGAAGGTCCCGCACTTTGCCATGGTGAACCTGATTGCCGGCGAACGAGTCGTGCCAGAGTTGGTACAGCAGGAGTTCACCGCCGAGAGGGTCGTTGCTGAGCTAAGGCAAATAATTGCTGATGGCGTGCCGCGCCAGAGGATGATCGAACGCCTCCATAAGGTCAAAACTTTACTTCGCATAGAGTGTGCACGCGGTCATGCGGCAGGCCGCGCGGCAGAAGCGATTGTCAATTTGCTGCAAACTCGGAGTCCCGAGTCCATGCCCCAGCACCTCACGCCTCACGTCCTGTGACTTTTGAATTGCCGAAGGATCGAACCAGCTCTGGGGCAATGCCCGTAAATGCTTCAGCCCCAGCATCTTTTCCGATTGAGTTTTCATCATAAAATAAGGAAGTATTCGCGATAGGAAGTACTGCGCGTAGGAGATCCCTCAAAATGTGTGTTTTAGCTCGGCCGCGGCGTCGAGAGCTGGTTGCCGTTCTCACCTTGTTAGTTCTTGCTTTGCCCTCGTTGGCGGCAGAAAAGCCCCGATTTCACGTCGACGACTATCAGATCGATGCGGTGCTCAACCCGCACGATCACAAGATCACCGCCCGCGCCAAGGTGAAGATCACTGCGCTTGAGGAACTCAACGTTGCAGTATTCAATCTGCATAACGATCTTCGGCTCACAAAGGTGACCGACGATTCTGGCAAGCCGCTCGTCGCCGACCGCATGCCGCAGGATTCCAGCGTGCGCGTTACATTGGCCAACATTGTTCCCAAGGACAATTCGACTACCCTAACGTTCGAGTACGAAGGCGTGCTCGATTCCGGCGACGATTCGCCGGTACCTGGCTTGAAGCTGACGTCCATCAATCAGGACACGTCTTATCTGCTTTACGCGGGAGATTGGTTTCCGGTCAGCGCGTACGGAATTGACCGGTTCAGCTCGACAATCAACGTGACCGTGCCCGCGTACATGATGGTCATCGGAAGCGGCGTGACCACCATGAGCAATGTTCCGGCGCTCAAAGGTGTTCCCACCGGTGCGAGCGATAACAAGACTTACACGCTGAAATATGACCGGGCGAGTTTTCCGGGAACGATTGTCGCCGGAGATTTCGGAGATTACTCGAGCACGGAAGCGGGCATGGACCTGCACGTCTACTTCAAGCCGCTACATAAAGATTTGGCTGCGGAATACGCCGAAACCGCAGTGCGCGAGTACACCTACTTCATCACTCTGTATGGACCCCCGGCTTCGAACGTTCTCCGCGTAGTAGAGCTGCCCGATGACACTGTACCTTCGGCTTGGGCTCCGCAACTTGCCGCGCTCGCCTCGCGCGGTATTACTCCACGCACGAATTACCGGTTGCTTGCGAATGCCATTGCGCACCAATGGTGGGGCGTTTCCGTCAGCCCGGCGAGCCGTGATGACTGGTGGCTTGAGGATGGATTCGCGAGATATTCAGAAGCGCAATACGTGGAAAGCGCCGCCGGAGCGGCTGGATTGCAGGAGATGGTGAAGGACATGTCGGTCGGTGCGCTTTCTTACGACACCGTGCCAATGTCGCAAGTGGGCAAACTGGATATGTTCTCGCCAGAATTTCAGTCGCTCACCACAGATAAAGGCGCAATGATTCTGCACATGCTGCGCTGGGTGGTCGGTGATCAGAAATTCGACCAGACCATGCGCGAGTTCGCATCGCAGTACGCGGGAAAGTCGGTCAGTGCCGATCAGTTCCAGGCCCTCGCGGAAAAAAACTATGGCCAGCAGCTGACGTGGTTCTTCACGCAATGGCTTGATTCAACCGGCGCTCCTGAGTTCAAGACGAAGTACACAATCTATCGCCTCGGCAACAATAAAGGTTTTCGCAGTGTGGGGCAGATCACGCAGGACCTCGATCTGTTCCGCATGCCGGTTGAGCTGAAAATTGATACCGACGGCAAAACTGAAGAAAAGCGAATCGACGTAGTGGGCACCGAATCGGCATTTTCCGTGGACACGTTCGGGCGTCCGCGCCGCATCAGCCTCGATCCGAACGACGATCTGCTTAAGAATTCACCTGATATCAAATTGCGCGGCGCCATCGTCCGCGGTCAGGAGTTGGTGCAGCAGGGCGACTTGGCGAACGCCTTGGTCGAGTTCAACAAGGCCCTTGATATCAACAAAAACAGCTCGCTGGCGCATTATCGTATTGCTGAAGTGTTTTTCTTGCAGCACAACTATCAGGCATCGGCGAATGCGTATCGCGATTCGTTGAACGGCGATGGCGACCCGCGCTGGACCGAGGTCTGGAGCCACATACAACTCGGTAAGATTTTCGACGTGACCGGCCAGCGTGAGCGTGCCACCAGCGAATATCGTCAGGCCCTGCAGACCAACGACAATACCCAGGGCGCGATGGATGAAGCCCGCCGCTATCTGCAGAAGCCCTACGAGCAGCCCAAGGTGAGCGCGAGCGCAGCGGACTAACATGTGCCGTTGCCAGACAGAGATATGACGTGGTAGAGCGGCGCCTTAGCGGCGCGTAAATCGCCTGTTTCCGACTTACGGTGCGGCTGAAAGCCGCACCCTTTTCAAGCAAGTCACAATGTTTGCCGCGCATTTAGCAGTCACGGCCAAAAGCGGACCCCTTAGCCCTGAAGGCCTTCGGAGCGACAATTTGATGGCTTTACGATCTGTTTGCGATACTGCATGTCCGCGCCGCCATCCATCCGCGCGCTTACAATTAAACCGTGCCTCGCAAACACAAGGTCAAACTGAAATGCCCGACCTGCAAGCAGCCGGTTGAAAGCGCCGTCGCGGACTTCCCTTTCTGCAGCGAACGTTGCCGGCTCATCGATCTTGGCAAATGGGCGAGCGGCGAATACGTTGTCGCTTCTCCCGTGAAAGACATTTCCGACGAGCTCGAAATACAACACCGGCCCAACTCCCGTGATGAAGACTGAAACCTCTACAACTCCGCGCGAGGTCGCGGCCGCGCCTGTACCGCTCTGGGCAACTCTGGTCGCAACTTTTTTCGGTACAGGAAACTTAAAGCCCGGCCCCGGAACCTGGGGTTCTGCAGCCGCCACGCTTATTTGGTTCGGGCTAAGCCGTCTGTTCCCTGCCGAGTCACAAACTCCAGTCTTGGCGGCTCTCGCCGCAACTGCAGTCGCTCTTGGCATTCCCGCGGCCACTCGTGTAGCGCGAGCGTCCCGAACAAAAGATCCGCAGTTCGTAGTGATTGACGAAGTGGCGGGGCAATGGATCACATTCTTGTTTGCACCTGTCACATGGAAAACCCTGCTCGCGGGCTTTATACTTTTTCGTGGGTTCGATATTGTGAAGCCTCCGCCGGTGCGGCAGCTCGAAAAACTGCCCGCCGGAACTGGCATCGTCATAGACGATGTGGCAGCCGGAATTCTTGCTCTTGTGGTTATGCAACTTCTGCTGCATTTCGGGCTTCTTTCAAAGTAGGTTCCAACGATAAGCGCTGATGTCTATCTCTGACCGAATTCTCGGAAAAAAGAATGTGAACGGCCGCCCGCACATTGAGGCTGTGGCTCCCGCCGCGGCGCTGCCCGGAGGCGAAGTGCGCATTCTGGGAAGCGGCTTTCGTCCACCGGAGCTGCGTCGACCGCGTGTGCGCTTTGGCGAAGCCGAAGGCACAGTCGTCATCAGCTCCGATGATTTCGTGGTGGCGCGCGTTCCAGAAGGCGCATCTTCGGGATCGGTCGTGGTTTCGACCAATGGCCACTCCAGCAATGCCCAACAGATTAAAGTTGCGACGCTCATTGCTGAGAATCTGCATCCCGTAACCAATCCGGCGCTCGACGTCGAAGGAAATATTTACGTCACTTTCTCGGGTTCGCGTGGGCAAAAAGTTCCGGTTTCGATTTTCAAAATCGACACCAACTACACCGTGAAGCCGTTCCTCAC
>DATIYR010000445.1:0-9609 GCA_035517535.1 Terriglobales bacterium | reverse complement strand
CCCAGCGAGCAGAATTATTTCGCCTGGGGCACGGAACTGCTTCTCCACCGCGCCATCCAGCCCGCGGTTGAAGTATTCGGCAAAGGGGCTGCCGAGTATCCGCGTTCAGAACGCATGCTCGCAGGTCTCGGAGCGGCTCTTTACGCAAGCGGATTGTACGCGCAAGCTGCCGAGCGGCTCTGCGCGGCGTCTGATCTGAAGCCGTCTGATGCCACTCCCTATCTTTTTCTCGGCAAGATGGTGCAGGCGTCTTCGCAGCCGCTGCCTTGCTCCGAAGAAAAGCTCGCACGCTTCGAGCGCGATCAGCCGGGCAATGCCTTCGCGAATTACTATTATGCGCTGGCATTGTCGAAGAAGGGCGGAACAAAACAAGCGTCCGAAGTTGAGTCGGTGCTGAAAAAATCGATCGTTATTAACCCGGGTTTCGCGGAAGCCCACGTGCAGCTGGGAATCGTGTATTCCACGCGCAACCAAAATGGAAAGGCCATTACCGAATACGAGAAGGCGAAAGTGGCGAATCCAAATCTCGCGGAAGCGCGTTTCCGATTGGGCCAGGCGTACAAGAAAGCAGGCGAGCCCGACAAGGCGCGACAAGAGTTTCAGGCTTACGAACAGATTCAAAAATCAGAAGCAGCTAGTGTCGAGCAACAGAGGCGCGAGATCCAGCAATTCGTGGTCGTTTTCAAAGATCAGCCACAAATTTCTCCCCGTCCGTGAATCAATTTTGAAACGAGTCTTCGTCGCATCATGTCAGAGCGCGATTTGAACTCGTGTATAGTTTTGCGCATCGTTTTGGGAACGAAGGAGAAACATGAGAGCCCTCGCCTGTTTGTTGTTGATCATCAGCAGTCTTGTCGTTGTTCAAAATGCCAGTGCGCAATCCAGCTTCGATCTGCGGTCACCTGACAATCGCATTGAGGTCAGAGTCCGCACTGCCGGGCAGATCAGTTACGACCTCGTTTTAAATGGCGAGGCTGTGCTGGAAAAATCCACACTGTCTCTCGACGTGGACCACCAAAAGCTCGGAATCAACCCGAAGGTCATCAATGCAAAGAAAACTTCGCACGATGACATTGTTGAGCCGGTGGTGCACCAGAAATTTGCCAAGATTCGCGACCACTACAACGAACTAAGAATTAATTTTGATGGAAATTATGCGGTCGTATTTCGTGCCTACGATGAAGGCGTAGGTTATCGCTTTGAAACTTCGCTTCCGCAAAAGCAGGTGACAATTTACGGTGAGGAGGCGAACTTTAATTTTCCACGGGATTTCGTCGTTTATTACCCGCAGGAAGACAGCTTTTATTCGCATAACGAACGCAAGTATCTTCCGCACCACTTGACGGAGATTGCACCTCAGTTCATCGCCACGCTTCCTGCCGTGGTTGATGTCGGCGGCGGCGCGAAGCTGGCGATTGCGGAGTCGGACCTCGACGATTATCCGGGGTTGTGGCTGCGCGGGGCAGCTCCGAAATTTTCGCTTTCGGCCACATTTCCGCCGTACCCGACAAAATTAGTTCAGACCAGCGACCGCGATTACAAGCCGGTCGAAACCGCAGATTACATCGCGGTCACATCGGGCACGTGCACATTTCCCTGGCGAGTGATTGGCATTGCGCAACAGGATGGCGACTTGCTGACGAATGAAATTGTTTATCTGCTCGAGAGACCATCGCAGTTCACGGACACTTCATGGATCAAGCCGGGCAAAGTTGCGTGGGATTGGTGGAATGACTGGAACATCGATGGCGTGGACTTTCCCGCGGGGATCAACACGAAAACGTACGAGTATTACGTGGATTTTGCCGCCAAATATGGAATTCCTTACATCATTCTTGATGATGGATGGTACAAGCTTGGCAACCTGCTCGAAGTTACTCCGGATTTAAACATGGAAGAGCTGATCAATTATGCAAAGCAGAAAAATGTCGGCATCATTCTTTGGGCTTCATGGAAGACCCTCGACGACCAATTGATTCCTGCGCTAGACGAGTTTGAAAAATGGGGGGTGAAGGGAATCAAGGTTGATTTCATGCAGCGCAGCGACCAGATCATGATCGATTATTTTTACCGTGTCTGCAGCGAGGCAGCGAAACGACACATGCTGGTGGACTTCCACGGCGACCAGAAGCCGGCGACCATGATGCGCACCTGGCCGAATTTGATCAACACCGAAGGCGTGCGCGGTATGGAGTGGAGCAAGTGGAGTTGGGAATCGGAGCCCAAGCATAATGTGACGCTTCCGTTCACACGCATGTTCCTCGGTCCGATGGATTACACTCCGGGCGCGATGCGGAACGCCACGAGGGAGACATTCGCGCCAATCAATCACCAGCCGATGGCGATGGGCACACGTTGCCAGCAGCTCGCGATGTATGTGGTTTATGACGCGCCGCTGCAGATGCTCTCTGACAGTCCGTCGAATTATTTGCGCGAACCGGCGATCATGGATTTTCTTGGCCCGGTGCCGACAACGTGGGATGACACGCGCGTGCTCGATGCGAAGATCGCGGAATATGTTTTGGTCTCAAGAAGAAACGGAAACGACTGGTACGTGGGCGCAATGACCGATTGGGACCCTCGCGATTTGGAAGTGGATTTCTCGTTCTTGCCGGAAGGGAATTTCACGATGGAATCATACGAGGACGGAGTGAACGCCGACCGAAACGCCAGCGATTACGTGAAGAAAACGACTCAAGTCAATAGGACCACGAAGTTAAAGATTCATCTCGCACCTGGAGGCGGTTGGGCGGCGAGAATTCATCAGTAAAAGTTTAGTTTGCAAGTTGGACGGGTCTGGAGACCCGCCGCTACACGAGCATTTCAACGCGAGTGCGTTAGAAACTTTTCTTTTGCGGAAGGGCGCGCATGGCACCGGTCGAGATTCCCCCATCCACCAGCCACGTCTGCCCGGTCACGTAGCGGCTGGATTCGGAAGCGAGGAAAACGATCGCGCCATCGAGATCGCTCGGCTGACCGGGTCGCTTCAGTGGAATTCTCTCCGTCACGTATTCGACCCAGTCGTTATCTTCGTACATGATCTTGTTCTGCTCGGTGCGGAACCATCCGGGCGCAAGGCAGTTCACGGTAATGCCATGTTTGCCCCAGTCGTCGGCCAAGCTCATGGTGAGTTGCTTGATCCCACCGCGGCTTGCGCCGTAAGGCGCCAGGCCTGCATAACCGGCAACACTGGTCACCGATCCGATGTTGATGATCCGACCGTATTTTCGTGGAATCATTCTGCGTGCTACGGCCTGCGCGACAAAAAAACTTCCGCGTAGGTTCGTGTCGAGAACTAAGTTCCAATCATCCCAGGTTATCTCGAGCGCGGGCTTGCGGACGTTGCATCCGGCATTGTTCACCAGAATGTCGATTCGCCCGAAGGCTTCGTGCGCATCGGATGCCATGCGCTCGATGCTCTCCTGATTGCGAACGTCGAGTTCAAGCGAAACTGCCCTTCGTCCCAGCGCTTTGATCTCCGCTTCGAATGATGACAGCGAATCGCGCTTGCGGCTGGTAAGCACAAGGTCGGCGCCGGATCTACCCAACGCACGAGCGAAATATTGTCCGAGGCCGCGGCTGGTACCGGTGACAATCGCAACTTGTCCGGTCAAGTCAAAAAGTCCTCGATTGGTTTCCGGTGTGTTCATGCGCGGGCTCCGGGTTCGAGAACAACTTTCATCAGGTTGGGCTCGTGCGCATACAAACGCTCAAACCAGCGCGGACCTTCTTCGAGCGGCGCCACTGCAGTAATGAGCGGCTTCACATTGATCTTGCCTTCGCTCATCAGCTTGATGGCCTGCGGATATTCGCCGGACGAAGCACAAGACCCTTGCAGACGAATTTGCCGCGATACGACGACCTGCAATGGAATGGTGACCTCGGGTGTGACATTTCCCACGAGAACGACCGGGCCGCCTTTACGCACGCTATTGATGGCAGTGTGCACGGCAGGAGTGATACCAACTGCTTCAACCGCGACATCCACGCCCGCGCCGTCGGTCAAGGCGGAAAGCTGAGCTGCGAAGTCAGCGTTGGAGCTCAAATTCGCCGTAGCGCCGAGCCTTTGGCTGAGTTTTAATCGTGTCGGATCAACATCGGCGACGAACACACGCGAACAGCCAGCAACTGCGAGCGCCTGCTGCACAAGAAGACCAATCGTGCCCGCGCCTACAACGAGCGCGGTATCCCCAGCTTTAATCGGCGCAAGTGAGACTGCATGGAGCGCGACCGAGACGGCTTCGAGCAGCGCGGCTTCGGGAAAAGAAAGATTTTCAGGAAGTCGATGCACGATGCGCGCCGGAACAACCACAAATTCCGCGAACGCACCGTTGCGCCGGTAATCGCCGCAGGAAACACCCAGCACCTGGCGGCGATCGCACAGGTTCGCATCGCCGCGGCGGCAGTTGGCGCAGTCGCCACAATAGACGGTGGAATCAAAGGTGACGCGGTCACCCTTCTTAAAATCCTTTGCATTTGAGCCGGCTTCTTCGACGACTCCTGCTGCTTCGTGTCCCATCACGATCGGCGGAATGCGCCGCCCGGATGAGCCGTCGTAGCCGTGCACATCGCTGCCGCAGATGCCGCACGCTGCCACGCGGACGAGAACTTCATCGCGACCGAGCTCAGGCACGGGAAGATCAGTGAGTTCGAGGCGGCGATATTCAGAGAGGAGGAGAGCTTTCATGGCAAACAGGTTTCAAGGTTGCAAAGTTTCGAGGTTTCCGATTGGCAAAACTTTCGCCTTCACGTTTGTTTTGCCCTTTTCTGAAACCTTGAAACGTTGAAACCTTGCATGTTCCAAGAGCGATTTCACTCTAGCACGAAACGTGCTCAGTACTGTCCCGGAGCGCCTGTGCGAATTATTCCGGCGTCTTCCTTAATCGTGAGTATCTGGTTCGCCTTCACGCGAGTGAAGCGCTCGACCTTCTGCGTGGTCGGCCACTTTATTTCGATGAGGTCGATTAGGTCCGCCTTGCCGATTCCGAAATGCAAACGCAGATCGCCTTGCGACATCACGCTCGATCCGCTGTGCAATTCATCGATTTGCGAATGCTTGCCTGTGACTACCCGCACGCGAGCGCCGATTGCGGTGCGATTGCACTTCGTTCCGATCAACTTCAGCTTGATCCAATTTTGTTTGTTGCCGCCGTCGTTTCGCAGAAGCGACGGCAGATCGTTCATGTTCAGCACGAGAACGTCGATATCGCCATCGTTGTCGTAATCGCCGAAAGCGGCGCCACGGCTGGAGAAGCGCTCGGTTATGCCGGGCCCCATCTCAGCAGAAACATCTTTGAATTCTCCGTTGCCCATATTGCGATAGACAAGCCGCGGATTCTTATAGGTCTGGCCGATATCGTGCGCGTCGATCTCGGGATAGACATGACCGTTGATCTGAATAATGTCCTGCCAGCCGTCGTTATCGTAGTCGACGAACCCGCATCCCCACGCGACATAGCGATTGTTGATGCCGACGCCGGAAGCGAAGGTTACATCGGTGAAGCTGCCGTCTCCGTTGTTGTGATAGAGGTTGCAGGTGTCGTCGGCGAAGTTCGTTTTAAAGATGTCGAGCCAGCCATCGCAATCGTAATCTCCAACTGCGACGCCCATTCCCGCCTGCTCGTGTCCGTTCTCGCTATAAGCGCACCCATCCATCACGGCAATGTCGGTGAACGTTCCGTCGTGATTGTTGTGAAAAAGAATGCTGGCCTCGGAATCGACGGCAACATAAATATCGGGCCAGCCGTCGTTATCAAAATCGTAAGACACCGCAGTGATGGAATAACGCGGGCCAGGTTTCAGGATGCCGGCTTTTTCGGAAACGTCCGTGAACGTCCCGTCACCGTTATTGTGAAATAAGACGTTGGTATCGCCCGGCATTCCGCGCGGGCCGCACATGACGGGGATGCCTTTCCATTGGCAGACCGGCGGGGGATTGGGGCCGGGAGTTTGGGCGGGATCGAGCTTGATGTAATGGCACACGAACAAATCGAGGTGCCCATCGCGGTCGTAATCGAGAAAGGTGCAACCGGCGCCCCAGCGAATCTGATCATCGTAGACGCCGGTTTTTTTCGTCACGTCGGTAAAAGTGCCATCGCCGTTGTTGTGAAAAAGAATGTTGTGGCCCCAGAAGCAGCAGAAAAGATCGTCCCAGCCGTCGTTGTCGTAATCGCCGACGCAGACGCCGGTTTGCCATCCGGTTCGCGCCAGCCCGGATTTCTCTGTGACGTTTGTGAATGTCCCATCGCGATTGTTTTTAAAAAGCTGAGACGTCGGAGCTTTGCCCTCAGGCCATTTTTCCCCAAGGCGCGTCCCGTTGGTGAGATAAATGTCGAGCCAGCCGTCGTTGTCGTAGTCAAAAAAAGCGATGCCGCTGCCCTTGGCTTCAATGATGTATCGCTTGTGATCGACGTCGCCCCACACATTCGGCACGTTGAGGCCGGCCTCGCGGGCAACGTCAACAAACTGCACCGGGGAAGCGGGAGTAGCGGCTGCAGTGGATGCGACCACGACGCGGCGATTCCATTTCCACAGAGGGGTCGCAAGCGCCTCCATCAAACTGCTGCCAAGGACTACCAGAGAAGAGCCCAGAAAATTCCGGCGCGAGGAGCTCATCGGCAACGACACCGCCGAAGGGGAAGAATGCCAATGAATAGATTGAACATCAATAGACTGAAGATGGTCGAGAAATTCATGATCTGATCACAGGGTCCGGTCGGCAATCAGCAATGCGAGTTGCAGCAGTTGCTGGCGCGCCTCTATCGGCATTGGCCCGCTATTGTTAACAGACGTTGCGGGTGCGCGTTCTAGAGCCTGCTCGATGCGGTTCACATCCAAACCGCCGGCACTGCTGCCTTTGAAGCGATTCAGCACCTCGCGGGCTTTTTCGATCTGCCCGGTTTCGTAATAAAAAACTCCCAGTGTCGAGTATCCTCCGGCCCATTCTGGCAGCAACTCCACGGCGCGTTCCAGTTGTTCCGCGGCGTGCGGCGTATCACCCTGCAAAACTGAGGTGAGGCCAAGGCCCCACAGAATTTTTCCGGAAGCCGGAATGCGCGCCAGACCTTTCTGCAGAGTTTCATGCGCTCCGCTTAAATCATCGGCGCGAAGTTGGACCAGCGCCAAGGAAAGATAGTACTGGTCGTTATCGGGATTTCGGGTGATCGCCTGCTGAAAAATTTCCTCCGCTTTTGGCGAATCGCCCAGGTGCGCGTAAATATCGCCCAGCAACGACAGATAAGCATCGTCCTGCTGGCCGGGGGCCGAGACGGTTTGGGCTGCACTCAGGGCCTGTTCATATTGTTGTTTGCGGAAGTAAGCATCGGCGAGGTCAAACTTGATGTCATCCGAATCCGGATTCGCCTTTAGCGCGGTCTGAAAGTGCTGAATGGCATCATCGTACAGGTGATATCTGGCGAGCAGCACGCCAACACCGGTTTGCGTCCGAAAGTCATCGGAGCTGATCTGATCGAGTTGAGCAATTGTCTTTTCCGCCTGATCGCGCTCGCCGAGTTTCAAACACGTCTCGGCGAGTAAATAAAGATTTTCCGGCTGACCGGGATTCTTCTGAATTTGCGCGGTCAGTTCGGCGACATCAAGCTGTGTGCGTTGCTCGGAGGACAGCTTTGAACGGTTATCCAGGTAGTCGAAAAGATGCTGAAAAGGATACGGGCCGGGAGAAGAATTTTTTGAGAGCGTCTGAAAAACGTTCAAATCTCTCTCCGCTGCCGCCATCTGATGCATGCTGCGCTCAACCATAGCCAGTTTGTAGTAGCCGGTGGCGGGATCATGACTGACCTTTACATATTTGCGCAACAACTCCGCGGCTTCGGCATACTTTTTGTCTCGCGTGCGCAGGTTGGCGAGTTCGAGCAAAGCATCGGCGAAATTCGCATTGGAATGCAGTGTTTCCTGAAACAGCTCGTCGGCACGCGCGTAGTTTCCCTGGTGTTCTTCGATAAAACCTACGTTGAACAGGCAAGAGGCGTCATGCGGATCTTTCTTTAACCCCTCATCGAAATATTTTTTGGCTTCGTCGAAGCGCCCGAGGTGACGATAAGAAAGCCCCATGAACGCGTACGAGCGCGCCGAGGGGTCAACTTCGATCAGCTTCTGAAACTCATCAATCGCCTTCTCGGTTCTGCCCGACATGAAATAACTTTCACCGAGCGCGGCACGCAGATCGGGGCGCTGTGGATCGATCTTCAATCCGGACTCAAGCAGTGGGATGGCGTCCTCGTAAAAATTCTGCATCATGCTCAGGCGCGCCATCAGGAAAATCACATCGGTATTTTGCGGAGCAATTTTGTGCGCCCGCACCAGCAACTCCAGCGCATCCACGGGCCGTTGTTGCTCGGAATAAACCTGGGCTAACAAATAAAGTGCGTCTGGCGAGCCGGGCTTGAGCTTTAGCGCGTGATTAAGCGCGGCTTCTGCATTCGAGTACTCTGCATCACGCAGATCGCATTGCGCCAAGTTGTAGAGAATCTCAAACGTTCCCGGCTGGAGCGAGTCGGCTTTTTCTAGTTCAACTTGGCCGAGCTTGTACTGCTTCTCAGAAGCCAACAGAGTGCCCAGTGTGAAGTGGAGTTGAACGTCGCTTTTCTTTTCAGAGGAAAGCTGTTGCGCGAGCTTCAATCCTTCCGCGGTCTTTCCCGATTGCAGGTACGCGCGCACGAGATTGAACTGTGTTTCGATGGTCTGTGGCCGCACGCGCAAGAAATGCGGAATGGCTGCTGAGGGTGAGCCTTTTGCAAGCAGAAGCAGGCCAAAGTTGTAATTGGCGTCGCTATTTGCCGGCGCGAGCGCGAGCGATTTCTTGAACTCGCTTTCCGCAAGTTCAGGTTTTCCTTCCGCCGCGTAAAAGTTCGCAAGATTGTTGTGCGTCTTGACCGAATTCGGATCGAGCTTCAGAGCGTGATCGAAGGCGTCCTGCGCTCCAGAATAGTTTTTCAAATGAGCGTCGATGATGCCCAGCAAGTTGTAAGCGTCAACTGTCTTGTCGCCTCGAACAAGCGCGGCCTCGGCGGCGTCTCTGGCTTCATCCACCCGCCCCTGAGCGAGCAGCTTTTCGACTTCAATCAGCGCCGGATCATTTTCGGAATGTGTTGGCGTATGCCGGGGAGGCGGAGCCTGTTGGGCCCGTGCCGCCGTAACAGGCAGCGCGATCGATGCCGCAATAGCTAGCGCGGCAAATTTACTCATCAACTTTCGCAGACAGGGAAGTGAGGTAGAAAACATCGGGGTCAACAGCTCATTGCGCAACAATGTCAATCAGTGTACCAGCCGCAAAGCCGGTCAGCGCGCGGGTCCTGAAGATTCTCCCACCACCAACTCGGCTCCGATCTCGTATTCCTTGCCATCTGGAGTCGCGGAGCCGGAAAGCTCATGTAAAGCGTCGGCGGCAATTTTTCCTAACATGTCGCGATGGATGTCGACGGTGGTGATCGAAGGATTGCTGTATTCGGCCAATCGCGTTTTGTCGAAACCGGTCACCGAGATATCATCCGGGACCCGCAATCCTAGTTTCATCAGGCCTTTAATTACGCCGACTGCGGTCAAATCATTAACCGCGATTACTGCCGTGGGTCGCGGCGAGAATTCTGCGAG
>DATIYR010000444.1:0-8271 GCA_035517535.1 Terriglobales bacterium | reverse complement strand
ATTCGAGAAGCCGCGCCATCAGAGAGCCATGCCTCCGACACCGTTCGTCACGAACTCGGATTCCGCGGCGCTCACTCAACGCTTGCCTGCAGCTCCAGCATCTCCGAGCACCTCACAAGAACCCTGGGTCAAGCGCCAGATGACCCAAGCTGCTCGCCGGCTGAAAAACAACTCGTTGTTTTTCCCGGCGGTTGTGCGCGGGTTCAGAATTCTGCAACGGCTCGGGATCAATTTAACGCCGAATCATTTTTATTGGCCGGTGCCGGACGTAGCGGAGCTGGAAAAACGCGAGTGGCCGATCTATGCCACGCCGCCGGGATGCAACTTCCGCATGCGAGAGCAGGTGAAGCTGGCAACGGACTTTGGCTTGCGATATGTTCCCGAGTTGCAGTGGAATGCGCAACCGAAGTCGGATTCATACCACTACCACAACGGCTACTTTGAATCCTGCGATGCGGAAGTCGCTTACTGCATGGTTCGACACTGGAAGCCGCGGCGAATCATCGAGATTGGCTCCGGCTACAGTACGCGGGTGATGGCGCAGGCGCTCAAAGCAAACCTTGAACAGGATGGAATTGCGGGCGAGTTGATCACCGTAGATCCGTATCCGGAGCGGCTTCCGAAGAACGGTTTGGGCGGGCTGGTCACTGTAGTTCCGCAACAGGTGCAGCAGCTTGACATCGGCCTGTTCGAAATTCTCAACGCCGACGACATTCTGTTCATCGATTCGAGCCATGTGGTTTCCGTGGGCAGTGACGTGGTTCGGGAATACCTGCAGATTTTGCCGCAGTTGAATGCCGGTGTGCTGGTGCATGTTCACGACATCTTCTTGCCCTCGGATTATCCGCGCAGCGCCGTGCTCCAAAATTTGTGGTTCTGGTCGGAGCAGTATTTGCTGCAGGCGTTTCTCGCGTTCAATCGCGATTTCGAGGTGTTGTGGGGGGCAAGCGCAATGCAGCTGGCGCATGCGCGTGTGCTGGAACAATCTTTTCCCAATTGGACGAATAGTTACACCGAGATGCCTGTCTCGAAGCGCCGCTTTATTCCTACCCCCGATGGCAGCCGCGTCTGGCCCTCCAGCTTCTGGATGCGGCGCGTTCCGGCCTGGTGAAGGCCCGGATAGCTGCTCTACGAGGGCTTTTCTGCGCGAGCTTCGCGGTTAAATGCTTTGCGCAGTGGTCAGCACGGAACTAGCACGTTGTCAAGATGTGCCCACTGTGAATTCTTGTAAAATTTTCAACATTCGTGTGCATAATGTTGTGGAAATCGATGAAAGTAGCTGGATAAAAGCTTTGTTAAGAAAAATTTATACAGGTTGCACACAGGTGAGTGCGTCCACGCAAAATTTTTTTTGTGAAGCAAACGGCTTCCAAAATTCGGATCGATAAGCTGCTATTTGAACGTGGACTCGTTCCGTCACGAGAACGCGCGCAAGCGCTCATTCTCGGCGGTAAGGTGCTGGTGGATGGACAAAAAATTGAGAAGGCGGGGACGGCGGTTGATCCGGCGTCCGACATTCGCCTGCTCGGCGAAGAACTGAAATATGTCAGCCGCGGCGGGCTGAAGCTGGAGCGAGCGATTGAACATTGGAGCATCGACCTTCGAGGGCGGGTGTGCCTGGATGTCGGCGCTTCGACCGGCGGCTTCACAGACTGTTTGCTGCAGCACGGCGCCGCTCGGGTAATTGCGATCGACACTGGCCAGGGGCAAATCGCATTTCGTTTGCGTCAGGATCCGCGAGTTCGTCTGCTCGAGAAAACCAACGCACGCTATCTCACGCGCGAGCAGATCGGCGAGCCGGGAAGCTTTATCGCCATCGACGTCTCATTCATTTCGGCGACGCTGGTTCTGCTGGCTGTAATTGCGGCTGCCTTTCCGGAGCAAAGAGCCGGGTGGGCTGGACACCAGCTTGTGGTCTTGGTCAAGCCGCAATTCGAAGTTGGACGCGAGAGGGTTGGGAAGGGCGGAATTGTTCGGGACGCTTCGGCCCAGCAGGAAGCGGTCGAAAAAGTTAAAGCATCGGTTGAGCAATTGCACCCGGTCGTGGTTGATGTAATTGAATCACCGATTCTCGGGGCCGAGGGCAATCGTGAGTTTCTGCTCTACGGGAAGTTCTAACTTCGTAAACCTTCTCCTCTCGTCCGAGCGGGTGTTGCTTTCCTGAGTTTCGCACGGTTTCTGTACAATTCCTTTTCACATGTCCAAAACTCATTCCTTTTCGAAAGCCGTTGGCATCGTTTCCAAGCCGAACAAGCCTGAAATTGCGCAGATCGTGCCCGAGCTGACGAGCTGGTTGCGGGAGCGCGGGTACACCTGCATAGTCGATCCTGAGACGGCGCCGCATACGGGCGGAGCAGAATGCATTTCGCGCGCGGAAATGGCATCGCGAAAGCTGAATTTTGTGATCGTGCTTGGAGGTGATGGCACTTTGCTTTCTGCGGCGCGGGCTGTGGCCAGAGCCGGCATTCCCGTGGTCGGAGTAAATCTTGGCGCGCTGGGCTTTCTTACCGAAGTTCCGCTTGAGGAGTTATACCCCACCCTGGAAACGATTGACAGAGGCTCTTGCGCAATTGACGAGCGCTCGATGGTGCATTGCGAGGTGAGCCGCGCGGGCTCGGTAATTGCCAGCTACGAGGCGCTGAATGATGTGGTCGTCGGGAAGGGAACCATTGCCCGGCTCAACCACTGCGATGTCTACATCGATAAAATTTTTGTCTCGCGCTATCAGGCCGATAGCCTGATCGTCTCAACCCCGACCGGTTCGACGGCATACTCCCTGGCGGCGGGAGGGCCGATCCTGATGCCGGATGTGCAGAGCTTTGTGATCACGCCGGTTTCGGCACATTCGCTTACCCATCGTCCGCTGGTTGTGCGTGACAAGTCGCAAATCGAAATCGTGGTGATGACCGGCGATGACGAGGCCTACCTCAGCATTGACGGACAATCGGGAATGCCGGTTTTTGATGGAGATCGCGTCTGCTGCCGCAAATCGGAATACCACGTAAAGCTGCTGCACACGAAGGGAACATTTTTTGAAGTGCTGAGCAGCAAACTGAAATGGGGCCAGCGTTGAGAAAGGAGCGGGGAGTGGTCGTCTACCTTACAAGTTCCGGACGCAGTAGGTCTGCAATAGCTTCCCGTCGACGGATCAGCTTTGCTTTTTTTCCATTCACCAATACTTCCGCGGCACGTGGACGCGTATTGTAATTGGAAGCGAGCGCCATACCGTATGCGCCGGCATCAAGAATCGCAAGCAGGTCGCCTTCGTTGACCACGGGCAGCTTGCGGTCGCGCGCAAAAAAATCTCCCGACTCGCACACTGGCCCGACGATATCGACGCATTCGCATTCGGCGCTACGGTCCTCCACCGGAACGATCTGATGTTCAGCTTGATACAGCGATGGACGAATCAGGTCGTTCATAGCGGCGTCCACAATGACGAATTTCTTTTTGCCGTTCTGTTTGCGGTAGAGCACGCGGGTCAACAGCACTCCGGCAGGACCCACAATCGAACGCCCGGGTTCGAGTAATACTTTAACGTTCAATCCGTGCAACGGCTTCAGAATCGCCTGCGCATATTCCGATGCAACTTCGGCGAAATCGCGAGCGCCGCCCCGGTAATCGATTCCGAGCCCGCCTCCAGCGTCAACATATTTGATTTCGTGCCCATTGCTTCGAAGTTGCCGAACGAGATCTGCGACGCGCTCCATGGTTGCTGAAAATGGCGCGAATTCGGTAATCTGCGAGCCGATGTGGACGCTGACCCCAACAACCCACAAATACTTCGATTGCGCAGCTTTGGCGTACAAATCACGCGCTTCAGCCAGCGGCACGCCGAATTTGTGCTTCTGCAGTCCGGTCGAAATATACGGATGCGTCTCGGCAGGAACATCCGGATTTACCCGAAGGGCTATTGGTGCGGTGCGCTTCAACCTTGAGGCGCAGTCGGCAAGCAAATCGAGCTCCGACGCACTTTCAAGATTAAAAAGCAGAATGCCGGCTTTGAGAGCGGCCACAATTTCTTCGGCGGTTTTTCCTACTCCGGAGAAGACGACCTTCTTCGCGGCGCCTCGGTTCGCGCGAAGAACACGTTCCAGCTCGCCGCCTGATACCACATCGAAGCCGCATCCAAACTTCCCCAGCAGACGCAGGATGCTGAGGTTGGAATTTGCCTTAACGGAGTAACAGATCGTGTGTTCTGATTCGCGAAAAGCGCGATCAAAGGCTTCGACGCGCTCGAGAATCGTTCTCGCTGAATAGACGTACAATGGCGTGCCGAATCGCTTCGCGAGCCGCAGCAGAGAGAGTTTTTCGCATGTCAGGGTTTGCGGTTTTGCCGAGCTGTAGGTGAATCCGGGTGGACGTTCAAAGATATGGTTCACGTGCGTGCGGGCGCGCTCCCTTTCACTTTGATTGCGACCACGGTCTCATCATCGAAGGTCTCAACGCCTGAGGCGTGTTCGGCTGCCGCTTTGAAGATTGATTTCACCATCGACTCGGCTGAGTCACTCGCGCACTCGGCAATAATTTTCTCGACGCGCGTGCGTCCGAAAAGTTCTCCGGCGCGATTCGCGGCGTCCAGAATTCCATCGCTGAAAAATACAAAAACATCATCCGGCTCAGCGCGAAACATAAATTCTTCGTACTCCGCTTCTTCGAATAGGCCAAGCGGCAAACCGGTGGCCTCGATGACCTCGATCTTGCCCTTACGGCAATACACCGGACGAGGAAGCCCGGAGTTGGCGACCTGCAGCGTGCGCTGGGGGTCATCCCACACGCAGTAAATCAACGAAACGAACTGGGCATCAATGCGGCGCTCGGCCAGCGAATAATTCACTGCCGCAAGCATCTCCGAAGGCGAGGGCTCCATGGTCGCGTGCGAACGCAGGATTCCATTAACCAGTGCGGCATAAATCGCCGCCGGCGCGCCTTTGCCGCTGACATCACCGATTACGATTCCGAGCCGCGACTGGGAGTAAGTTAAGAAGTCGTAAAGGTCGCCGCCGATCGTTCGCGCCGGAACAAATTTCGCTGCAATTTCCAAATTTGGCAGCTTGGGGCGCGACGGCGGCAACAGTCGCACTTGCAACTCGCGCGCCATCATCAGGTCTCGTTCCAGGCGGTTTTCCTGGCGCGCGATCTGCTCATAAAGCCGCGCGTTTTCGATGGCGATCGCGATCTGCGCCGCGAGCGTGGTCATGGTGCGCTGATGATCATCGGTGAAAAAGCCGCGCTTTGTATGCTCGAGATCGAGCACGCCGATGACTTTGTCTTTGTAAATCATCGGCACGGCGAGCTCGGAGCGGGTTTCGGGGTTGGTCTCGATATAGCGCGGATCTTTTTTAACATCTCGAACCAGGACTGCGCGTTTCTGTTCAACGGCAGCTCCAACAATCCCTTTGCCGATGGGAATATCGTGCTTGAGTTGAATATTTTCCTGGAAACGCAGAGAGAAGCGGTGCTGCAACTTTTCTTCTGCCGAATCCAGCAGCAGGATGCTGAACATCTGGAAATCAATCAGCCGGCTAAGCAGTTCGCCAACTCTCTTAAGCAACTCGTCTAAATTCAGAATGGAACTCAACTCGCGAGCGATTTCATTGAGCAGCAGTAGCGTCTTCGCTTGGCGCGTCATCCGCGTGTAGAGGCGCGCGTTTTCGATCCCGACTGCCATTCGCGAGCCGATCAAGGTCAGCAGGCGTTTATGTTCTTCGGTGAAATGGTTGGGCTGCGGAGACTCGATATCAAGGACGCCGATCACTCGATTCTTTACGATCAGTGGAACCGCTAATTCCGAGCGCACGTTCGGAACAGCGGAGATGTATCGAGGGTCCTTGGTGACGTCATCCACCAGAACCGTTTCGGCGCGCTGGGCGGCAACACCAGTGACTCCTTCGCCCACTTTTACGCGAATCCGTTCCACCACCTCGCGCGAGTGGCCAACGCTGAACCGGAAATAAAGCTCCTGCGTTTTTTCATTTAGCAGCAGAATCCCGAAAATCTCGTAATCGATGACTTTGCGCACGAGTTCCGCGACCCGGCGGAGGGTGGTGTCGAGGTCGAGTGTCGTGTTGACCACATCCGCTACTTCGAGCAGCAGTGGCTCAATTCTCGATTCTGTTTCAACTTGAACGGCAGCCATTTCCACTTACCCAATGATAGCAGTCAGAGCTGCTTTCTCTGCCGCGCCGACCCACGGAAAGCTGTGGAATCTCGGTACTAGCTGCCGTTAGTTGTGACGGTGCTGGGGAGGACACAAATGTCAGGGAGATTACGATAGCGCTCTGCAAAATCGAGACCGTATCCGACGACGAACTCGTCGGGAATTGCGAAGCCGATGTAATCGACTTCGACAGGCATCTTCCGCCGCGAAGGCTTATCGAGCAGGACAGCGACACGCAGTGTCTTTGGCTGATGTCCGAGCAGGAGCCGCTTGAGAAAACTCAGGGTGAGACCGGTGTCGAGGATGTCCTCTACCAGAATCACGTTCTTTCCGCGCAACGATTGATCGACATCTTTGGTAAGCCGGACTTCTCCGGTTGAATCCCATGCCCGGCGAAGTTCCTGGGTGGGCGTGGGGCGATTGCCATAACTTGAAACCGCGATGAACTCGAAAGTTGCATCGACATCGACCTGACGAACCAGATCGCTGAGAAAAATCGCCGCGCCTTTGAGCACGCCAACAAAAATCACCGGCTCGCCGTTTGCGTCGGCGGTGATTTTTTTTGCCATGTCTGCGACCCGCTCGGCAATCTGATGACGCGAGAGCAGGACCTTGAGCTCTGTCATGGAGCAAATATATTACGCCATCGTCGTGAACTTCAGGGCCACGGATTTGCACGGACTCTAACGGATGAAGACGTAGAAAAAGTTGTCAGCTGGAAGGGAACACACAGCGACTATCCACCTGCGTTGAAGCCATTGCTTCGGCGCGACTAGAATGTTCGTTCATCTTTTTTGTCACGAGAAGATTATGAAGCTGAATGGAATTAAAGTTACCTGGCTGGGACACGCAACCTTTCGCATTCAGACGCCAGGGGGGAAGACAATCCTAATCGATCCCTGGGTCATGGGAAATCCCGCGTGTCCGGCGAGCGAAAAAGCGGTCGAGAAAGTTGACGTTCTGCTATGCACGCACGGCCACGGCGACCACATCGGCGATGCAGTGGAAATTGCAAAGAAGCACAATCCGAAGGTGGTTGGTATTCCGGAACTGTGCGGCTGGCTGGGGAGCAAAGGAGTGAAGCAACTGGCCGAGATGAACAAGGGCGGGACACAACAGGTCGAGGATATTAAGGTCACAATGGTGCACGCCGACCACTCCTGCGGAATTCTCGATAACGGTCAGTACGTGTACGGCGGCGAGGCGTGCGGATATGTGGTCGAGTTCGAGAATGGAATCAAGATCTATCACGCGGGCGATACAAATGTGTTTGGCGACATGGCGATCATTCGCGAATTGTATGCGCCGGAGATCGCGCTGCTGCCGATTGGCGACCATTACACTATGGGACCGCGCGAGGCGGCATATGCCTGTAATCTGCTGAAGCCGAACACGGTAATTCCCATGCACTTTGCAACGTTTCCGGTCCTGACTGGCCGCCCGAGCGAACTGAGCAAATTGGTGCATGGAGTAAAAGTTGTCGAAATGAAGCCGGGCGAGACGATTTCCTGATCTGAAGCATATCTATCTTCTGAAAGGCATCTATGCCAAAAAAGCCTGACAAGCCGCGATGGCGGATGGACGGAATCACATCTGAACCGGTGGAAGAGTATTTGTACTCGCTGCTGCCGCAGCGCGATGAAGTGCTGAACGAAATGGAAGAGCAGGCCGCCAAGCGAGATATCCCCATCGTTGGGCCTGCTGTGGGGCGCCTTTTGCATCAGCTCGCGCTCATTTCCGGCGCGAAAACGGTTTTCGAAATGGGATCGGCAATCGGATATTCGACCATCTGGTGGGCACGCGCCGTGGGCGAAGGCGGGCGCGTCATTTACACCGACGGCGACCGCAAGAATGCCAACGAAGCACGCGGTTATTTCGAGCGCGCCTGGGTGATGAAACAGATCACGGTCAAAGTCGGCGATGCGCTGGAGATTCTTTCCGAACAAACTCAGCAGTTCGACATAATTTTTTGCGATGTCGACAAGGAGGATTATCCGCGTGCGTTGCGACTGGCACTGCCGAGGTTGCGAAAAGGTGGACTGTTCGTAGCCGACAATGTTTTGTGGAGCGGCAAAGTCGCGCAAAAAAAACCTGCCGAAGCATCGACGAAA
>DATIYR010000443.1:0-6577 GCA_035517535.1 Terriglobales bacterium | reverse complement strand
AAGGTGGGTCCAGCGCTCCGGCGGCGCAGAACGGCAATCCGATTTTGCAAATATTCAATCAGCTGTCGCAGGACCTGCAGTCGGGAAACCTTTCCGGAGCGCAGCAGGACTTTGCGAATTTGCAGCAGGACCTGCAGAATGCGCAGTCATCGCAGCCGGTCCGTCATCACCATCATCACGGCGGTGGCGAGGGTGGCGGGATAAGCCAGCTTTTCAGCCAGCTCGGGCAGGACTTGCAGTCCGGAAATCTTTCGAGCGCGCAACAGGCGTACAGCTCACTCGAGCAGGAGCTGCAACAGTTCACGTTGAATGGCGGATCGTCAACGCAGCCTTCCGCCGCCACAAGCGGCGTTTCGGTGACGGCGTAGCCGAGCGGGCTATTTGCAAAAGTCCTGGAGTTAGTCGCTGTCGAGATAAAAGCCGTCGCGAGTTTGGACGGTATCATCTTTCCCGTTTGTCCTGAGCACGAGCTTGTGATAACCGGGCGTGTCGGATTTTGCAGGAGTGAAGCCCAGGTTGTACTGATTGCGCAGTTCTTCCTGGATGCTGGTATAGATTTGGTCGATCGGCTGTTTCTTTGAAACCTCGAACATACGCGCCCCAGTCTCCTTCGAGATGCGCTCGAGTATTTTCTTGCCATCCGGGCGCGGTTCTTGCTGGGGATAACCCCCGCCGCGCCGCCGGCCACCACCCATCGGACCGCCCATTCCGCCACCGCCGGGGAACCCAAATCCTCCGCGATGGCCGCCGGATTCTTCTTCGCCCTTAAACAGCACCGAATAAACCAGCGTGTCCGAGCGCTGAGCCGCTTCGATCGCGCTTTCAAGACTTTCTTTGCTGCCGCGGTCAACCCCGTCGGAAAGAACAACGATCGCCTTGCGGCCCTGCTGCTTTTTCATCAGCTCATCAGAGGAAAGATAGATTGCGTCATAAAGCGTCGTGCCCGCGCGGTGCAGGCTACGGCCACCGCCCCGGCGCGGCGAATCGTCTCCCGGATAGCCGGAACCGTTCGAGCCGCCGTTTGAGCCGGAATCATCTTGTTGGTACGGGGAAGCGAGCTGCAAGGATTCGAGCGCCGATTCGAGTTTCGGCCGCGAGGACGTCAAATCCTGCAGCAATTCGACTTCGCGATCGAAGTGAATGACGAAAGCTTTGTCCTGATCGCGCAACACCTGATCGACAAAAGTCTTACTGGCCGATTTTTCCTGATCGATGGACTCGCGCTGGCTCATGCTGGTATCAACCAGCAGGCCGAGTTTGAGCGGCAAATTGCTTTCCTTTGAAAAATACTGGATGGTCACCGGCTTGTTGTCTTCGAGCAGAGTGAAATTGGAGACGGCGAGGTTGGGAAGAAGTTTTCCGTGCTTGTCTCGCACGGTTGCGAGCACGTTGACGACGCGGACTTTCGAGGACACGGTCGGCGGGTTCGTATTGTCTGCGGGTTTCGGGCTGGCGGAAGACGAACTCTGCTGGGCCAGTGCAATAGTTCCCGTCAATGCGCAGAGAAGAGCGGCGGCGAGGGAAAGCGCACGCTTTGAGGCGAGAAGTGTAGTTGTTGAATTTGCGGTGGTCTGAGTAAATCGCTGCATGTAAATCCCTATCGCCGGAAGGAGTTTTGGATTGTGCTTTCTAAATAGGATGCGGCGATCGGGCCGAGTATGCGGTAAAGGTTTGTAAAGGGAGCGCGTGTAGTGGAGCAAGACAACAGCTTTTAACCGCAGAGGACGCGGAGAACATTCCGAAGGACACAGAGGAACAGCCGAGAAGGATACAGACAGTTGGAAAGGCTGCGTGCGAGCCAATCGGGCCATGACATCGCCAACCAATGAAGGGTAATGTAAGATTCCGTCTCTGACATGGCCACTTTCTACGACCGTTTTATCCAGTGCGCCGAGCGCTGGCCGCAGAATGTTGCGGTAGAAGTTCAGCGGCCGGATGGACAAGAAAGCTATACCTATGCCGAGCTGCGACGCATGGCGGAGTCCGTGGCGGGCTGGCTGGCGGGCGAAGGGCTTCAGCCGGGAGCGAGAGTTGCAATTCTCGCCGACAATCATCCGCGCTGGGTGGCGGCTTATCTCGGGATCATCGCGGCTGGGGGAACGGCCGTGCCGCTGGATACGGCATACCACGCGGACCAGGTTGCGAAGCTACTGCGGGACAGCGGAAGTGTGCTGCTGATTTGCGACGAGAAACATGAGCAGGTGGCGAGAGAGGCGGCGCAGGGTACGGAAGTCGGGATCGTGCAGACAGGTTCGTCAGCGCGAAATGACAGCCCAAGACTCGAGCAAAAAGCTTCGGAGCTGCGCCCTGAAGGACGGGTGGGGGCACCCGTCCCCACGCAAGCCGGTGAGATCGAAACAGATTTCGACAGCATTTTTGCGCAATACCAGGTTTCCTTTACTCCTGTTTCACGCGAGCCTGAGGACGTTGCGTCACTGCTTTACACCTCCGGGACAACGGCCGATCCGAAGGGTGTAATGCTAACGCACGCCAACCTGCTTGGGGAAGCGGATGCGGTGTTCGCGTGGGCGCACATCGGACCTGAAGACGCGATCTTGGGAGTTCTGCCGTTATTTCACGTGCTCTCGCAGATGGCGAATTTGCTGCTGCCGTTGGTGGCCGGCACGCGAGTGGTCTACCTTTCGACGCTGAACACCACGGAATTGTTGCGGGCTTTACGCGAGAGAAAAATCACCGCGTTCGCGGTGGTGCCGCAATTCTTCAATCTGATTCACGAGCGCATTTTCAAAGAAGTGCAGCAGCGCGGATTTCTGGCGAAGTTCGCGTTCAGGCGGTTGATGCGGCTGAATGTGTTTTGCCGAGGGCGTGGTCTGAACCCTGGACGAATTTTCTTTCGAAGAATTCATGGGTTGTTTGGCGATCGTATGCGCTATCTGGTAACCGGGGGCTCGCGCTTCGATCCGCAGATTGGAAATGATTTTTATGCCTTGGGAATTGATGTTCTGCAGGCCTACGGGTTAACCGAGACGTGTGGCGGCGCATTCGCCAATTCGCGGGAAGAAAACGTGATCGGATCGGTCGGCAAGCCGCTCAAGGGAATCGAGGGCAAGATCATCGATGCGCAAGCTTCGGACGATGGCTCACCCGCAAGCGGAGAAATTCTGACCCGCGGGCCGATCGTGATGAAGGGCTATTGGAACCGCCCTGATGCGACAGCCGACGTGTTGAAAGAAGGTTGGCTGTACACGGGCGATCTCGGCTACTTGGATGAGCGCGGGAATCTGTTCATCACCGGGCGCAAGAAGGACGTGATCATTCTGGCGAATGGGAAAAATGTCTATCCGGAGGAGATTGAGGTGCATTATCTGCAGTCACCGTTCGTTAAAGAAATGTGTGTGATGGGAATCGAAGACGGCGGCCAAGAAAAATTGTATGCGGTGATCGTGCCGAATTTCGAAGTGCTGCGGCAGAGGAAAGTGTTGAACGCAAAGGAGGTCATCCGTTTCGATGTTGAAGGGTTGTCGGCGAAACTGCCGTCGACGAAACGAATCGCTGGATACGAAATCTGGCGGGAGGATTTGCCACGCACCACGACGCGCAAGCTGAAGCGATTTGAAATTGAAAAAAAAGTGCGGACAGGGAAGCGGGATGGATCTTCCGGCGAGTTGACGGTATCAAAGCCGCTGAGCGATGAAGAGAACGCGTGGCTTCAACAGCCGGAGGTTCAACGCGCGATCAAGGTTATTCGCGAATACGCGATTGGAAATCCGGAACAGATTCGCCCAAGCGACAATCTGGAACTCGATCTCGGATTGGATTCCATGCGACGAGTTGAACTGCTGGTTGCAGTGGAACAGGCGCTGGGCGGGGATGTGGAGGAATCGCGGCTCGCGGATGTGTATACGGTGCGGGAGTTGGTGGATGCGGTAAGGGAAAGCGCGAAGTCGGACAAGAGTGTCCGACCTACACAAGCATTTGCCGGGTGGGGAGTGGTGCTGCGCGAAGATCCGACGGATCCGGAGGCGATTGCGGCGGGAAAGTCGCGGCCACTGACCGATACGATTCTGTACATACTGACGCGAATCGCGAAGTTGATCTGGCGAATGCGGGCGCCCGTCCGGTATGAAGGTCTGGAGAATCTGCCGAAAGCTCCATATTTGCTGTGCTCGAACCACCAGAGTTTTATCGATCCGTTAATTTTGCTGATGGTCCTGCCGTGGAAGGTACTGCTGCATTTGTTCGCCGTCGGCACCAGCGAGATATTCGGGAGCGGATTCATGCGGTGGGTGGCGAGAATTTTGCGGGTGGTGGTGGTTGATCCGGACGCGAACCTGATTCCCGCCATGCGAGCGGGCGCATATGGGCTGCGGCACGGCATGTCGCTGATTCTGTATCCCGAAGGCGAGCGCAGTATTGACGGGACGCCGAAAACGTTCAAAAAAGGCGCGGCGATTCTGTCGATCCACATGCAAGTGCCCATTGTGCCGATTGCGATCGATGGAGTTTTCGATGCGTGGCCGCGCGGCAAGCCGTTCCAAAGATTCGCTCCGCTGAAGATCAAATTTGGTAAGCCAATCATGCCGCCGCCGGAATCGACAGCTTCGGAAGAAGCGTATGCAAAGCTGACTGCGGAGTTGAAGGCGAGGGTGGTCGAGATGTGGGAGGGATTGAAGGATGGGAAACGTTAGGCGCGCAGCCTGAGGGGAAACCCGTTACAAGTAATAGAGGAGGCTATGCATAATCGAGTCGTACATTCCGCTGAACTCCTCGAACTGCTCCCGTGTGAAGGTCCTCGGATCAAAATTTTGCTTTAATGAGCGTGCCGGATGGATCAAATTACGGAATTTCCGAATTTTATCAACTACGTCTCTGGCGACGTGTTTCGGAGGAGTGTTGTCATCCTCGTCGTTAAGATGCGAAGGAATATTGATCGGGGCATTCAGGACATCGATTTCGTTTGCAGCCTCAATCAACTCTGACATGTTTACCGAGTCCGGTATCTCGAGCTCTCCGCCATTGTCTTCAGCGAATTCGACGAGTAAATAGGTCAGAATCGCAGTCTCGAGTGCGAGGCCCAAAGCCACCGCTGCCATGAAAAATTGACCTGAGGTTTCTAACTCCTTCACTTTTTCACAGTAGAACACGAGCAGCTCATTCGCTGCGTCGCCATGTCGAGTTCCGGTCAGCTTTCCCATCCGGAACTCAGATTCTACCGCCGTCCTGGATGTCTGCAGATTAAATACGCTCCTACTTCGCCCGCGGGTGCGTCTGGTCGTAGACGCTGAGCAGGTGCTTCATCGAAAGCTGGGTGTAGCGCTGCGTGGTGGAAAGCCGCTCGTGGCCGAGTAACTCCTGGATCGCGCGCAGGTCGGCGCCTTCTTCGAGCATGTGTGTCCCGAATGCATGCCGGAGGGTGTGCGGGTGAACATCGGGCGAGAGTCCTTTGGCGACGGCAATTTTCTTTATAATGCGGCCCACGCTGCGCGTCGTGAGCCGGCCGCCGCGTTGATTGATTAGAAGGGCCGGAGTATGTTTGCGCGTTCCCGAAAGCGCCAGTTGCCGTGCGGGCAGATACGCTTTCAGCGCGGATTTTACTGCATCGCCGAATGGGACGTATCTCTCTTTTTTCCCTTTGCCGCGGATCAGAATGGCTTCGCCGGTTTGACTAACATCATCAACATTGATTCCCACCAGCTCCGAGTTGCGAATTCCGCAGCCATAAAGCAGTTCGAGCATCAAACGGTCGCGTTCAGGAAATGAGGCGATCTCGGGCATGTTGCCGCTGAAGACGGAATTCATTTCCTCGAGCGTGGGAACGCGGGGAAGTTTTTTTGGCAGCTTGGGAGTCGAAACTAGCGCGGCAGGATTCTGATCGACCTCGCCTTCCTGCGCCAGCCAGCGATACAACGAGCGCACCGCGGCCAATCCGCGCGCAACAGAAGTTTTGCTTAAGCCTTTGTCGTACAGGTGCGAGAGAAAGCCGCGAATCGCAATGTGATCGATATCACGCAGTTTTCGCTGGCCGATGTAATTTGCAAATTCATTTAGATCCTGCGTGTAGGCCTTGATGGTATGTGGCGAAGAATTTCGCTCGGCGAGGGTTTTCAGGAATTTTGTGACGGCGTTTTGGACGTTATTCATTTTCAAACCCAGGCTTCTGTCATTATTACTTCGCCTTTGCCCTCGGGTGGTGCTTCTGATACACGCTCCTCAGCCGATCCAGAGCGACATGCGTATAAACCTGCGTGGTCGAAATGTCCGCGTGACCGAGAATTGTCTGCACCGTACGCAGATCGGCTCCATTTTCCACCATGTGCGTGGCGCAGCTGTGGCGCAGCATATGCGGACTGGCGTGACGTCCGGTGGCGTTCGCGGCTTTGCTTACCACTTGCCAGACCCGCTGGCGTGTGAGTTTTTTCGCACCACGCGCAACAAACAAGAACCGCGAATTCCTTTTTGCGGCGAACTGCGGACGCGACTCGCGCAGATAGAAGGCAAGCGCATCCTGAGCCGAGCGCCCGACTGGAACTATCCGTTCTTTGTCTCCCTTGCCGCGCACGAGGACATATCCCATATCCAGCTTCAGGTCTTCGAGTTTTAGCGAAATGATTTCAGA
>DATIYR010000442.1:0-7113 GCA_035517535.1 Terriglobales bacterium | reverse complement strand
TCGGTCTCCGGCGGGGCGATGCGGACGTAATAACCGTCGACTCCGATCTGTCGCGCGAGATCGCCGTTGGTCGAGTAAGTCCATCGCTCAACATTGTCGTTCCAGTTGTCGGCGAGATCGCGCAGGTACATGGCAGTATCGGACTGCCCGAAAGTATCAGCGATATCCGCGGCGGCGAGCAGACCGGCAATTTCGACAGCCAGAGTAAATGGTGAGTAGCCCGCATCTTCTTCCCAGCGGTCCTGCTGGGTCACCGGACCGTTCTGCGCGATGAAGCTTGCGGCGCGGCGAACCATCGATGACCATCGCCTCATGTCTCCCAGCGCGCCGGGAGCTTCACGGCGTAGCAAGTCGACGAGCAGAATCGGAAACGCGGCTTCATCCATCTGCGAGCCGCTCCAATACGGCCGACCATCCAGCCACATGTTTTGCGGCCAACGACCATCTGCTTCCTGCGTGGCCTCGAGATAATGCAGCACGCGTATGGCATCGCCGACCGCTCCTGCCGCTAGAAATCCGCCGGCAGTTTCAACCAGGTCGCGCGGCCAAACCAGGTGATAGCCCCCAAGGTCCTCGTCGCCCTTGCTGAATCCCCAGGGGATCGAAAGGCTCGCAATCACGCCGCCGAGAAAATCTTTCGACTCATGCACGCGTAAAATCGTCGTGCTGGCTCGATAGAGATCGTGGTCCCCGGTGCGATCGAGCGGCAACAGAGTTTTGTGCCAGCTCTTCCACTGCGAAACGTAATCCTGAAAGACGTGATCATAGTCATCAAGCAGGCTGGCGCGCGCCTGGGCCCCTGCTTCCGCCCAAATTCCGCCGAAACCGATCGCCAGAATAAATTCGCCGCCGCTCGCCGCGAGATCGATTTCTCCCGTAAGTGCGATGTTGCCATTTTCTGCGCGCTCATACTCGTCTATTAACTGGAAATTGTGCGCCAGGTCCTGCCATCCGTCCGAGTAGCCGGCGAACCCGACTGATCTTTTCTTCCACGGAACTGAACACGCGAGCGCGAGAGCCAGGCCTCCGGGAAATTCAGCAAACAGCATTGGGACACCTTTGTAATCACCAACCCAGCCAGTATTGTGGTCGCCAAAATTGCCGAGGTGCGGCGCCAGCAAGCAGTACAGCCGGAGATTGAGATTCGCGCTCAGCGGCACAAACCTAGTTTTCTGCAGAATGACGTTGCGGTGCGGGTCGGCGAAAACCTCTTTCTCAATTCGATATTTCCCGCCCAGTTCGGTGTTAACGAGCCGGTAGGCAGGAACTCCCGGCTCAACCGGCGAAACTTCAAATTTGCAATGCCGCTTTTCCTCTGAGAAGTAACTGTGCCCGTCAGTGACCAGCAGACCCATGTCGCGAGTGCAGGCCATGTCAACGCGCGGAAAATAAATTTCATTCAGAATGCCGTGGCTGATGGTGAACCACACGCGACTCGTGCGGTTGAGGGCAGTGCCTACGCCGGCTTTCGCGCTTGAAGTCCAGCGCGGCGGGATACCCGGCCATCCGGGCGCCAACGTATTCGATTCGCTCATGATGAGTTCCGGCTCCAGCTAGGCCGGAGCGCACTATTTGGAAACTGGAATATTAGCAGCCAGCGACAAGCGCCCGGAATAGAGCGCCATTCCGACCACCGCGTCCACATTGATTTGATGCAGATGCTCAACTTCTTCCGAAGTCGCAATTCCTCCGGCGACAATGAGCTGCTTGCTGGTGGCGGCTTTCAGTTGGCGCACGGGTTCGAGCGGCAGTCCGGTCATGGTGCCTTCGGTGTCGATGTGCGTGTACAAGAATGCGGAACAAAAAGGATCGAGCGCGCGAATCATTTCCAGCGGAGAGATGTTCGTGATCTCGCGCCAACCGCGGATCGCCACTTTGCCGCCTTTGGAGTCAATACCGAATACAAGTGCGTCTGTGCCAGATTGCGAGGAGAGCTGTTTGGCGAGATCGAGATCGATTGCGCCGTTACGGATCAGCGCGGAACCGATGATCACCCGCTGTGCGCCTAAAGTCAGCATCTGGCGCGCCGTTTCGAGCGAGCGAATTCCACCACCAACTTGGCAGGGAAGTCGCGTCACGAAGTATTCGATTAACTCAGCGTTTGAGCCGCGACCTATGGCGGCGTCGAGATCGATCAGTTGAATCAGGGGAAAGGCTGAGAAGCGCGTGATCCAATCGTCGAAATTATCGAATTCCAACCTCTTCTCTTTTCCTTGCACAAGCTGGACGATCTTTCCGCCCATCAGGTCAATCGAAGGGATCAGCATGGATACCTCATCGGTATACCCGAGGCGAACAGCTTCGCTTTCAACTCTGCGATTGAACTAAGGCCGAAGTGAAATATTGAAGCTGCCAGTGCGGCATCCGCTGCGCCTTGGCGAAATACTTCGACGAAATGGTCGGCGTTACCTGCGCCTCCGGAAGCAATCACAGGAATTCGCACAGCTTCTGAAATTGTGCGCGTCAGCTCGCAATCGAAGCCGATTCCGGTGCCGTCGCGGTCCATGGAGGTGAGCAGAATTTCGCCTGCGCCGCGGCTCTCTGCTTCGTTAGCCCACTCGACGGCATCTTTTCCCGTCGGCTTACGTCCGCCCGAAACATAAACTTCGAAGCGGGAACCATTTCGCTTCGCGTCGATTGCCACGATCACTGCCTGCGATCCGAAACGCTGAGCGATACAGGTGATGATGGAAGGATCGGCGATGGCAGCAGAGTTGATGCTGATTTTGTCTGCGCCAGCATCAAAGATCGCTCCGGCGTCCTGCAACGTGCGCACCCCGCCGCCAACAGTAAATGGAACAAACAATTCTTTTGCCGTACGACGGACTGTGTCGATCAGGGTGGCGCGTTCCTGATGTGTTGCGGTGATGTCGAGCAGCACGATCTCGTCTGCGCCCGCTGCGCTGTGCGCGGCAGCCAGTTCGGCAGGATCGCCGGCATCGCGCAGGTTCAGAAATTGCGTGCCCTTGACTACGCGCCCGGCGTCAACATCCAAACACGCGATGATTCTCTTTGTCAGCATTTACAGCTCACAAAAGTTCTCCAAAGTTTTCAGCCCGACTGCGCCAGATTTCTCGGGGTGAAATTGCACTCCGAACAGGTTCTCTTGTTCGACCGCAGCCGAAAACCCGCCCCCGTATTCGCATTCAGCAGATGTCGCTGCCAGAAGCGGCACGCGATAAGAATGGGTGAAATAAACATACGAATCCGGCTCGACTCCGCGCAAAAGCCGCGATGTGCGGCTGCGAATTTGCAAATTATTCCAACCAACGTGAGGAGACTTCACGCCGGCAGGGAAGCGGCTGCACTCGCCGGGCCAGAGCGCGAGGCCGTGAACATCCGGCGCCTCTTCACTCGACGCGAGCATCCATTGCATGCCGACACAGATGCCAAGAAACGGAGTGCCATTATCAATCTTCTCAATGATGACATCACGCAAGCCGGAATCGTCGAGCGTTGTGGTAGCTGCAAAATGTCCGACCCCGGGAAGAACAATCTTCTCTGCATTGGCGACTTGCACGGGATCCGACGTCACGATCGTCTTTGCGCCGAGGTGATCAAAGGCCTTCTTCACTGAGGTGAGATTGCCGGCTTTGTAATCGACGATCGCAATCATCACAGCAGTCCTTTGGTGCTGGGCAGCAAACGCTTCATTTGCGGATCGCGCCAGCACGCGGCACGCAGCGCACGGGCAAAGGCCTTGAACAGCGCTTCAATCTTGTGATGATTCGAGCGGCCGTAAATGGTGCGAATGTGCACGTTGGCATTCGCCCCGCGGGCAAAGCCCTCGAAAAAATCCGGCACCAACTCCGATTGCAGATCCCCCACCAGGCGCGTGCGGACTTTTGTGTCGACGACTGCGGCGACGCGTCCGGAGAAATCGACAGCGACCACTCCAAGCGTTTCGTCCATCGGCATGATGAAGTATCCGGCGCGTAGAATGCCACGCTTATTGCCGAGGGCCTGCGCAAACGCTTGACCAAGCGCGATACCGACGTCTTCGACCGTGTGATGCTGGTCGACATCCAAGTCGCCGTTAGCGGCAAGCTGGAGATCGAATCCACCGTGATGCGCGAACAACTCGAGCATGTGATCGAAAAAACGAATGCCCGTAGAAATCCTGTATTGCCCGCGACCTTCGATCGTAAGACGAATGCGAATCTGAGTCTCTTTGGTGTTGCGATCGATGGCGGCCTTCCTCATCGTGCGACCTTCTGGCGCAATCCAATTTCCGCAAACACCTCTCGAAGCGAAGTGAGCAACCGCTCATTATGCGCGCGAATCCCGACCGTGATACGCACACAATCTTTACAGCCGTAATCGTTCGAACGGTCGCGAACCAGAATTCCCCGCTCGCGCATGTGCGCGATAAAAGGCTTCGAGCGCTCGCCCAGATACATCAGCACGAAATTCGCGCGGCTCCGCCAGAAGCGTACGCCCCAGCTTGCGAGCTCGGATTCCAGTTGCCGCCGTCCTTCGAGCGTTTCTTGAACATAGTTGTGAATATATTCGCTGTCGGCAACCGCATTCGGCAAGCAGGCGAGCGCAACCGAATTCAGGTTGTAAGGTGAACTCGCGCGCCGGATGTTTGCCATCTCATCTGAATTTCCCATCAGAACGCCGATTCGAAGTCCCGCCATTCCATAGGCCTTCGAAAATGTCCGCGAGACAAAGAGGTTGGAAACTTCCCGCCAACGTGGTGCGAGCGTCTCACCGCAAAATTCGAAGTAGGCTTCATCTATGAGCACAGCCGCATCCGGAACTGCTTGTGCAATTCTGATCAGATCGGGAATCTCCGCGAAAGTTCCAGTCGGATTATTCGGATTTGCCACCGCGATAAATCGAGTGCGCTTGGTAATAGCCGCGAGGACGTTAACCGTCGGAAATTCAAAGTTCTCGCCCGCGGGAATTGAAATGACTCGCACTCCTGTCTGTGCCGCGTAGATTTCATACATTGCAAATGTCGGGACTACGACCAGCGCTTCGTCGCCGGGCTCCAGATAGGTTTCGCAAATCAAATGAATGGCTTCATCGGTGCCGTTTGTGAGCAGTAATTCTTCGGGAGAGACTCTCAGGAAAGCAGAAACTACATGCTCGCCTGGTTCACGCTCAGGATAACGAGCGAGCGTCTCGCCGTCGAGTTCCCGCAATTTCCGCAAGACGCGAGGCGAACATCCGGCTGTGTTTTCGTTGAAATCGAGCCTCAGACCTTCACGGCCACCAAGCGGTGGATGATACTCCTTGAGTGTACGTACGGCTTCGCGCGCCTTAAGCATTTGCACACCTCACGCGAATGGAATCGGCGTGGGCTTGCAGGCCCTCGGTTTCGGCGAGTCGTACGATCTCCGGCGCGATTCGTTGCAAGCCTTTCGCAGAGAGCTCCTGCACTGAAATTAACTTCACAAAATCCATGACGCTTAATCCGCCACGAAATCGTGCCGCGCCAGCGGTTGGCAAAACGTGATTCGGCCCAGATGCATAGTCTCCGGCGGCCTGCGCCGAGTAGTCGCCGATGAACACGGATCCCGCATTGTGCACTAGCGGCAAGTCTTTTTTCTCAACCGTAATGTGCTCAGGCGCGATGCGGTTCGCCCATTCGAATGCCTGCGACCGGGACGCAGCGATCAAGACCGCACCACGTGTGGCAAGTGACTGTTTGGCGATATTGTTCTCGTGTCGGGGTGGGCGTCCACGCCCGCCCCTATCAAGCGACCTGATAATGGAATTCGCCAATTTCTTCGAACTTGTAATGAAAACCGCCAGTGTCTCCGGATCATGCTCTGCCTGCGCTACGAGGTCGGCAGTAATGAACTCCGGATTGCCTTTTGAACTGACGATAACAACTTCCGTGGGCCCGGCCAGCATGTCGATCGCACAATCGAACGAGACCAGCTTCTTGGCTGCGGTAACGTACAGATTTCCGGGGCCAACGATCTTATCGACGCGCGCGATTTTTTCGGTTCCATAGGCCAGTGCGGCGATGGCCTGTGCGCCCCCTAGACGATAAAACTCGCGTACGCCCAACAGCGCAGCTGCAGCGAGGACCTCGGAGCTGGGGCGTGGGGAAACGACTCGGATGTTTTTCACTCCTGCGACTTGCGCCGGAATGACGGTCATGAGCAGCGTTGAGACTAATGGAAACCGTCCGCCCGGAACATAGCACCCAACCGAATCGAGCGGCCGCACCAGCTGGCCGAGTGTGATTCCATTGCGCGACCGCATCCATTCTTTTGGTTTTTGCCACTCGCAGAATTGGCGGATATTTGCAGCGGCCGCGCGCAACGCCAACTTCAGCCTGGCAGGCGCCCGCTTCCATGCGGCTCTTAACTCAGATTCATCTACTCGTAGCTCCTGGTTTGGCTCCAGTCCATCGAACTTTCGCGCATATTCCAGAAGCGCCTCTTCTCCATTCGCACGAATATTTTCAATGATTCCCCGAACCACTGGTTCTACATCTTTCAATCGCGAGCCTCGCCCCTCTAACTCCTGCACGTATGCTTCTGCGGCCTCATCTTCGAAAACCCGCATTACAAGACCACCTTATTCAGCGGATACTCAACGATTCCTTGTGCGTTCGCTTCTTTGAGCCGCGGAATGACTTGCCAGGCCTGCGATTCCTCGATCACCGTGTTCACTGCGAGCCACTCTGGATCGCTCAGCGTTGAAATAGTCGGGCGCTTGAGTGCCGGCAGTACACTCAGTACGCGTTCCAGGTCATCTTTGCGAACATTCAGCATAAGCCCGACGCGATCCTTCGCTTCCATTGCACCGCGCAGCATTAACGCAAGGTTTTCGATTTTGCGGCGCTTACAGGGATCAGCCCACCCAGATTTATTCGCGATGATCTGAGTGTTGCTCTCGAGAACTGTTTCCACAATGCGCAAGTGATTGGCGCGAAGAGAACTGCCGGTCTCGGTTACTTCGACAATGGCATCGGCCAGCATGGGCGGCTTAACTTCGGTTGCACCCCAGGAAAACTCAACGCGAACCTCAACCCCACGAGAAGAAAAATAGTTCTTGGTCACATTGACCAGTTCGGTGGCGATAATGCGGCCGCTAAGATCGTCGGGTTTTTCATACGATGAGTTCTCGGGGACAGCGAGCACCCAGCGA
>DATIYR010000441.1:0-8118 GCA_035517535.1 Terriglobales bacterium | reverse complement strand
GTTGGAGCAGAGTAACAGCTTTCAAGTCAAACGAGACAAACTCTTCTGCTCCCAACCATTCGCCTTCATAAGCGATGGCGCCGTCCGCAAAATCGCCGCCTGACTTTAGGACTGATAAGCCGGTTTCAACTGCAGGCCGATTCATGACCACATTAGCGCTCGTCATAAGGCGGTGAATGGCGTCGGAAATCTCGGAAACGGATTTCCTGTAACCTCGACGAAGCACCCACACGAATTCGCAAAGAACGGGGACTGGAATCGCAACCAGATCGGCATCTTGCAGAACCGTGGCGGCTTGGCTGGCTTGATGAGGATCGTCCTGAACGGCAGCGCTAATAAGGACATTAGTGTCGGCGGTTATTTTCATTTCTTTTTCGCCCATCCTTGCCTGGCGATCTCATTCATTTCGTCAATCGTGAGCTTCGGGCCTCGTCGGGGTGCGAGGCAACCAACGAAATCGGAAATCGTTCCGTCCTGTGCGGCTGCCTTCACAATGATTCGGCCGTCTGGTAATTTGTCGGCTTCAATCTTTTCACCAGGAGCAACCCCTAGGTGCTTCAGCAGGTCCTGCTTGAGCGTAATCTGTCCCTTGGCGGTAACTGTCAGCCTCGGCATAAGTCCCCTGTCTTTAATTGTAAGGCATTATTGCCTTACCGTCCATTTGGATATTGTGTCACTGGGTACAGCTTTCGCAATTCATAACTTTCATTTCTTTCGTGATCGGATTTTTGCCGCGCGAGACAGTCTCCTCGTGACGTAAGCCCAAAGAAATGAACCTTGGTGCCGAAGAAGGGACTCGAACCCCCACACCCTTGCGGGTACATGGACCTGAACCATGCGCGTCTGCCAATTCCGCCACTTCGGCAATGAGCGGCGAGCGGGACGGCCAGCCGAACAATCGAGCCGATTGAATCCCGCTGCTTGAAGGAAGAGACTGCGACATCTATTCTTACAAGGCCCCGACAGAGTGTCAATCTTCGACGCATATCGGCACCTTGGAGTGTGGGCCAAACTCACTTCACTCGAATAAACTTTGAAGCAGGTTGCGAAGAGAGCGGTGATGCCTGAGAAGCATGCAGTCCGTCCGAAGCTCGAAAGCAAAAAAGTCAAGAATGATGTGCAAGACCAAGTCACCAGACTGCGCGCCCTCGCGCACGATCTGAGCAACGCGCTCGAAGCCATCATGCAGGCATCGTATCTGCTGACTCAAGCCAGGCTCGATGCCGAGAGCAAACGCTGGGCGCAGTTGCTGCAGACTTCATCGGATGAGGCGGCCAAGATTAACCGGGAAATGAGAAAGCTGCTGCGAGCAATGAGCGACGACTAGGCAGACGCCGCCACCGAGCATTTACAATTCCTTTGAGCGCGGCAGGCACAACGTGCGAAGGTTTATTCAGAAATGCTCTGCCTCCGCATTCTTATCTCTCAATCTGATTCAAAACTTTTTCAAGGAGAACGTGATCATGGAACGGAAGGCAAGCGCAGTTTGGAAGGGCGGTTTGAAAGACGGCAAGGGCGAGTTTTCGTCACAGAGCGGGGTCTTCTCGCATACACCGTACTCGTTCAAGACGCGATTTGAAGATGCTCCGGGAACGAACCCGGAGGAACTGATTGCGGCCGCCCATGCGGCGTGTTTTTCGATGGCGCTTTCGGCGCAGCTTGGCGGCGCGAATCTTACTCCGGAAAGCATTAATACCACCGCCAATTTAAAAATGGAAAAACTCGATTCGGGATTCGCGATTACGGCAGTTCATCTCGACGTAAGCGCGCGCGTGCCGAAGGCCGATGACGCGGCGTTTCAGAAAGCGGCGGAAAATGCGAAAGCGGGATGTCCGGTTTCAAAGGTTCTGAACGCGAAGATCACGATGACGGCGAAGCTGGAGAAGTAAAGGTTTCAGTCCAACGAGGGACGTCCGCGGTTTGAGCCGGGAATCAAGAAGAGCGTGGGACGGCGGGCATCCTCGCCGAACCAAGAAGATGATGATTTCGGCTTTACTCTGCGCCACTTTGTGTCCTCTGTGGTTAAGGCTTTTAAAACAAAAGCACAGAGGACGCCGAGTTCCACAGAGGCAAGATCCACAGAGCTCATTCCGGCCTCAATTCCCAGGGTTCAATAAAAATCGGAGCAGCTCAGGAAATAACCGCACTGCGGGCACTTCAGCTTGCAGCCACGATCGACCAACTTCACCGAGCAGTTTGGACAAAACTGCGAAGCGTCCAAAGCGGGCGGAGTTTCCACATCTCTTACTGCTCTGTCGGCGCGGAGATTGTTGTCATCCTCATGCTTCAGCATTCCGCCATCCTAATCAGGCAGCGGCTTAACTCAAAGAATTTTTGTAAAGTTTTGCAAAAGTCGCATCCCTGGCCCAATTCAAGCACGGTTTCTGAGTCCTATCCCGTTTAGAATCATCTATTCAGATTTGTCCTTTCTATGTGGATTGTTGCTCTAGCCCTTCGTCGACCGTACACATTTGTAGTGATGGCGCTGCTGATTCTGATCCTCACGCCAATCGTGATCGAGCGGACGCCGACCGACATTTTCCCCAACATTAATATTCCGGTCATCAGCGTGATCTGGAATTACCAGGGCCTCGCGCCGCAGGACATGGCAAGCCGTATCACCACCATTACCGAGCGCGGTCTTACCACGCTGGTCAATGACATCGAGCATATTGAATCGGAATCCTTAAACGGAATTGCGGTGGTGAAGATTTTTTTTCAGCCGACGGCGAACATTCAGACTGCGCTGGCGCAGGTTACAGCGATTTCGCAGACGGCTATCCGAAGCTTACCTCCCGGCGCAACCCCGCCGCTGATTATTCAGTACTCCGCATCCACGGTGCCGATTTTGCAGATCGGCATGAGCAGCAGTGTGCTGCCGGAGCAGGAACTGAACGATATCGCTCTCAATTTCCTGCGGACGCAGCTCATCACCGTTCCGGGCGCGGCGATTCCCTACCCTTATGGCGGCAAACAGCGCGTGGTCTCAGTGGACATCGATACGCCGGCTCTTCAAGCAAAACATCTCACTCCGGTTGATGTCGTGAACGCAATCACCGCGCAGAATTTGATCTTGCCTTCCGGCACCGCGAAGATTGGGCCCCTCGAATATCAAGTTGAGTTGAACGCCAGTCCGCTGAAGGTCGCTGAGCTGAACGATATCCCGATCAAAACAGAAAACGGCGCGACCATTTATATCCGCGATGTGGCCCACGTGCGCGACGGATTCACTCCCCAGACCAACATCGTTCGCCAGGACGGAGTGCGGGGAACGCTGCTCAGCATTCTCAAAAATGGAAACGCGTCAACCACGGCGGTGGTCAAAGCGGTGCAGAAGATGTTGCCGCGCGTCATTCAAACCCTCCCTCCGGGACTGAACATTAAGCAGTTGTTCGACCAATCACTTTTCGTAAGGGCAGCGATTCAGGGAGTTCTGCGAGAGGCGCTCATCGCGGCGTGCTTAACTGCCGCAATGATTTTGTTGTTCCTCGGGAACTGGCGCAGCACGCTCATTATCGCGACATCGATTCCGCTTTCGATTCTGACTTCGGTCATCCTGCTCAGCGCGCTCGGCGAAACCTTCAACATTATGACCCTCGGCGGACTAGCGCTGGCGGTCGGAATTCTGGTCGACGACGCGACCGTCGAAATCGAGAACATCCAGCGCAACCTGCATATGGGTAAGGAACTCAAGCAGGCGATTCTCGATGGCGCGCAACAAATCGCCGTACCGGCGTTCGTTTCCACGCTCTCAATTTGCATCGTCTTTGTGCCGATGTTCTTCCTGACCGGCGTCGCGCGCTATCTTTTTGTGCCGCTCGCCGAAGCCGTCGTTTTCGCCATGCTGGCGTCGTATCTGCTTTCGCGAACCCTTGTGCCCACCATGGCAATGTACTTGATGCACCACCACGAGCATGATGTCGAAAAGCCAAAGACCAGCAAACTTGGGCATCTGCAGGAAGGATTCGAACATTGGTTCGAGAGATTGCGCGACCGCTATCGCAATCTGATGGAATCGGTGATGCACCACCGTGCCGCGTTCGTGACGATCTTTCTCGCATTTTGCGTGGTTTCGGCGGGGCTGGTGTTTTTTCTCGGGCGGGATTTCTTCCCCGCCGTCGACGCCGGACAGTTCCGGTTGCATGTTCGGGCGCGCGCCGGCTTGCGAATCGAAGAAACCGCCCGCCTGGTGGATGAGATCGAGAAGGAAATCCGGCGCGAGATGCCGCAGAAGGAAATTACCACCGTTCTCGACAACATTGGTCTGCCTTACAGCGGCATTAACACCAGCTACAGCAACAGCGGGACGATTGGCACTTCAGACGCGGAAATTCTGGTTTCGCTGAGTAAAGACCATCGTCCGACCGAGCAGTACGTTCATGAGTTGCGGGAAAGTTTGCCGCGAAAATTTCCTGGCGTGGAATTCTTTTTTCAGCCGGCAGATATCGTGAGCCAGATTCTAAACTTCGGCCTGCCGGCACCGGTCGATATTCAGTTAGTGGGCGCCGATTATCGCGACAACTATTTCACTGCCGAGCAGATTGCCAACCGCATACGGCATATTCCCGGCGCTGTCGACGTTCACGTGCAGCAGATGATGGACCTGCCAACTTTGCACTTAGATGTTGATCGCGTGCGCGCGCAGCAGGTTGGAATTTCCGAACGTGATGTGGCGCAAAACCTTTTGGTTTCGCTCAGTTCGAGTTTCCAAACCACGCCGTCGTTCTGGCTGAATCCGAAGAACGGGGTCAGTTACAACCTGGACGTAATGAGCCCGCAATACCGCGTCGATTCGATGCAGGCGCTGATGAACACTCCCGTCAGCAATGGGACCTCTGCACCGCAGGTATTGGCGAATCTGGCTGAGGTGACGCCGGAGATGACGCCGGCGGTGGTCAATCACTACAACATCACGCCGGTTGTCGACGTATACGCAAGCGTAGACGGGCGCGATTTGGGCGGAGTTGATAGCGATATTGAGAAGGCAGTCGCTCCATTTCGCAAGCACCTGACTCGGGGGACGGATCTTGAAATTCGCGGACAGGTGCAAACCATGCGGTCCTCATTCACTGGCCTCGAGTTCGGCCTGGTCATGTCCGTGGTGCTTGTTTACCTGTTGATCGTGGTGAACTTCCAATCCTGGCTTGATCCGTTCATCATTATTACTGCGTTGCCGGGGGCAATGGCCGGCATTCTGTGGATACTTTTTGTCACGCATACTACTCTGAGCGTACCGGCGCTGACCGGCGCGGTGATGAGCATTGGCGTCGCCACGGCAAACAGCATTCTGCTGATTTCGTTCGCGCGAGAGAGAATGGATGAGGGACTGGATCCGGTCCGGGCCGCAATCGAAGCCGGTTATACCCGGATGCGGCCAGTAATCATGACGGCGATGGCCATGATCATCGGCATGGTGCCGATGGCGTTAGGGCTGGGCGAAGGCGGAGAGCAGAATGCACCTCTCGGTCGCGCCGTAATCGGCGGCCTGATGTTCGCCACGGTGGCTACACTGTTCTTTGTCCCGGTGGTGTTCAGCATATTTCATGGGCGCCGCCTGAAACGTGAATCGGCAGCGCAGCAACAAACGTCTTAATACTGCGGCATTCGACGACAAGGGAGCTGGATGGAGCAGCAACTATTGGAAGCAGAAGAACGCGAACGGCAGCAGAAGCAGCATGAGCAGACCCGAAAAAAGGGTTACATGCTGGCAGCTGCCCTCGCGCTGGTTTTCCTGATCATTGCCGGCGTCGGCATCGCGATGCGGTTGTCTGAAAAGCGGGCACTGGCGAAGGAGACCGAAGAGATTGCGGTGCAGTCGGTGGCAGTCGTTCACCCGGCTGTCGAGCCGCCGCAATCAGAACTGGTGCTGCCCTCGACCCTGCAGGCCTACATCGAATCTCCAATTTATGCACGCACCAACGGTTATGTCGGGCACTGGTACACAGACATTGGAGCGCGAGTGAAAAAGGGCGACCTGCTCGCCGATATTGAGACCCCGGAAGTCGATCAGGAGCTCATGCAGGCGCGCGCGGCACGCGACCAGGCCGACGCGCAATTGAAGCTGGCGCAGATCTCAGCCAAGCGCTGGGAAAACCTGCAGAAAATGGACGCGGTTTCGCAGCAGGAAACTGATGAACGGAATAGCTCCCTGACCCAGGGCGAAGCAAACCTAAATGCCGCTACCGCCAATGTTCGCCGGCTGGAACAGCTCGAAGCATTCAAACATATATACGCGCCGTTTTCGGGCGTGATCACCACCCGCAATACCGATATCGGCGCGCTGGTAAATGCAGGCAACAGCGGACCGAATCAGGAGTTGTTCATCATCGCGCAGATCGACCCGATTCGCATTTACGTCAATGTTCCCGAAGTCGATTCGCCTTCCATCCACCACGGCGTGCACGCCGATATCGAAGTTGCCGAGTTGGTGGGCCAGCGTTTTGCCGGCAACGTGGTGCGCACCGCGGACGCCATCGATCCCGCAACCCGCACCTTGAACACGGAAATTGACGTTCCGAATCCGAGAGGAATATTGCTTCCCGGTTCTTACGCCCAAATACATTTTGCTCTGAAAGAACAGGTGCAAAGGCTGACGGTGCCGGCCAATGCGCTGCTATTTCGCGCCGAGGGTCCGCGGGTTGCGGTGGTCGGAGCGGACAACAAGGTCCAGCTCCGGCCAGTCCTGATTGGCCGTGATTTCGGAACAACCACCGAAATACTGAGCGGCATTAATGCGTCCGATTGGATCGTGCTCAGCCCCAGCGATTCGCTCGAAAACGGCCAGGTGGTTAACGCCGAACACGGAGGTCAACCGGAGTGAGGTGGCGCGCGGCCCTGCTGCTCCTGGTGTGTGCCCCTGCCTTCGCCAAAGGGCCTAAATATGAAAAGCCGAGCGTAGCGACTCCGCAGAACTGGCAAACTCCGGCGCCTTGGGAGCAGGCCGTGCCGCTCGATTCCCTGCCCAAAGGCGCGTGGTGGCAATTTTTTGGTGACGCCGAACTCAACCAGTACGAGCAGCGCGCCATGGCGAACAATCAGACCTTGCAGGCCGCCATCGCCCGCCTCTCTGAAGCGCGCGCAACCGCGCGGGTGACCGCTTCCGGCCTGTATCCGGAATTAGACGCGGGCGCGCGGGCAACTCGCGAACGGCTGGCTGGAAACCGGCCAACGAACGGCGCCATCGTCGCACCAATCCCGGTCACTCAGAACGAATTCACAATTCCCTTCACGCTCAACTACGAAGTCGATCTGTTTGGGCGCGTGCGGCACGACGTTGAAGCTGCCAACGCGGACCTGCAGGCGTCGGCGGCTGATCTCGAAAATGTACGTTTGCTGGTCAGCTCCGAGCTGGCAGGCGATTATTTTCAACTTCGCGAACTCGATTCGGAAATCGCCGTCGTGCGTAAGGCGATTTTGTATCAGCAGCAGGCCCTGACTCTGGTCGAGAACCAACATACCGGCGGTGCTGCCTCGGGATTGGATGTCGCACAGCAAAAAGTCGTGTTGGATTCTTCTGTCACCCAGCTGGCGCTTTTGCAGCAGCAGCGCGCGCAATTCCAGCATGCGGTGGCAATGCTGCAGGGCCTGCCGGCGGCACAATTCACCGCGCCGGTACGGGGACTGGAAGGTCAACCGCCAGCCTTGCCCCTGATCGTTCCTTCCGAACTGCTGCAGCGCCGTCCTGACATCGCAACCGCGGAACGGCAAACCGCTGCGGCGAATGCGCGGATTGGCGTTGCCAGAGCGGCGCTTTATCCCAGCATTTCGCTCGGAGGCAGCGGAGGACTCGACTCGCAGGCGATCAGCAAACTGCTGAACGCTCCGAGTTTTTTCTGGTCGCTGGGGCTCTCCGCTCTGGAGCCGGTGATCGCCGGCGGCCGCAACCGTGCGCAGCTTGACTATGCCAAATCCGTCTATCAGGAAACTGTCGCCAACTATCGCGAGACTGCGCTCACCGCATTTCAGCAGGTCGAAGACGCGCTTTCGGGATTGACCACGCTGGCATCGGCTTACGAGTCCCAGCAGCGCGCGGTCGACGACGCGGACCGGTCCCTGCAACTCGCCAATGCGCGCTACACCGGCGGGCTGGTCACATATTTGGATGTCGTCACCGCGGAA
>DATIYR010000440.1:0-30237 GCA_035517535.1 Terriglobales bacterium | reverse complement strand
CGGCGGGAACGTCGACGACGTTACGGATGAAATCCGTAACGGGGTTTCGATTGAAGCCGTGCAGGCGGTAGTCGTTCCGTCGCCAACGGGGAATCACCTGCCGCCGCGACCCGGACAAGGGGAAGTCCCGGGATTCAATGTCAAGTACACCGCCGGCAATCCGCGCGAAGCGCAGGCGATTTGCGCGGGATTGACCGACATCATGCTGCAAGAGAATTTGAAAGAGCGCGAGCAGGTAGCGCAGAGCACGACCGATTTTCTGAGCCGTCAAGTGGACGATGCCAAGCACAACCTCGACGATCTGGACGCACGTCTTGCGGCTTTCAAGAAGCAATACCTCGGACAATTACCGGGCGATGAAGACACGAATTTGAAGGTCCTGACAGGGCTGAATTCGGAATTGGATGCAAACACGCAGGCCCTGAACCGTGCGCAGCAGGACAAGGCTTTCGCCGAATCGCTTCTTGCCGAGCAGCTCGCGGCCTGGAAGTCGTCGCAATCATCCACCAATCCGCAGACGTTGCAACAGCAGCTGGCGACCGAGCAAGCCAAGTTGATCGATCTGCAAAACCGGTACACCGACGATTATCCGGACGTGATCAAGGAAAAAGCGGAAGTCGCAGACCTGCAGAAGAAGCTCGATCAAATCAACTCCGCAGCGGCTAACGCATCCACCGCCACCACCTCGAAGGCCACTGCGGATGAACCGCCGGAGATCCAACAATTGCGGGTACAGATCCATCAGTACCAGGACACCATCGCACAGGCTTCGCGTGCGCAACGGGACCTTCAGAACCAGATCAAATCCCTTCAGGGACGAATCGCCCTGAGTCCCGCGATCGAGGAGCAGTACAAACAACTGACCCGCGATAACGATACCGCTCAGAAGTTTTATGACGACCTGCTTGCCGACAAGAGCAAGTCAGAGATGCAGACGGCGATGGAACGCGATCAGGAAGGGGAACAGATGCGCTTGCAAATTCCCGCTGACCTGCCCGATTCGCCAAGTTTTCCCAACCGGCTTATGTTCGCGGGTGGTGGGCTTGGCGGCGGATTGGCGCTGGGAGTTGGTTTGGGATTACTGCTCGAGATGCGAGACAAGTCTCTGCGCACAGAAGACGATGTGATCGCGGCGTTGCAATTGCCCGTGCTTTCCCAAGTGCCCTGGGTCGGGGCTGAGCTCGCACCGCGGAACGGCAACGGCAATGGAAACGGCCGGCGGAAATTTAATTTCAAATCGCGCGCCGACAGTGAGGCGAACAAGGTCGAGGTCTAACCGGTCATGTATAAGGAATTTTTTGGCCTGCGGGCAAACCCGTTCAATGTCAATCCGGACCCGCGTTATCTTTTTCTGACGCGGCATACGGAAGAGGCGCTGGCGTGCCTTACCTATGGCATCCAGAGCCGAAAGGGTTTCGTGCTTCTTACCGGCGAAGTTGGAACCGGGAAGACCACGCTCATTAACAAGCTGCTCGAGTGGTTGCGGACACAGCAGGTGCCAACTGCGTTCATCTTCAACTCGCGGATGAACGTGCCGCAATTTCTCGACTACATGATGGCCGACTTCGGCATTCCCTGCGATACGCGCTCGAAAAGCCAAATCCTGGTGCGCCTCTACAACTGGCTGCTGGAGCGTTATCGCGCCGGTGAGACAGCGGTATTGATCGTCGACGAAGCTCAAAATCTCCCAGATGAAGTGCTCGAAGAAATCCGCATGATGACCAATCTCGAGACCTTCACGGAGAAACTGCTGCAGATTGTGCTGGTCGGGCAAACCGAGTTGGAGCAGCGGCTGAAGCAGCCACATTTGCGGCAGCTGCGGCAGAGATTAACGCTGCGCTCGAAGACGCATCCTCTCACCGCGGAAGAAACAAAATCCTACATTCAGCAAAGGTTGCGGATTGCGGGGTCGAACGGCCAGGAGCTTTTCGAGCCCGAGGCGCTGAATGCGATCTATAGCTACTCCGGCGGAATTCCTCGCGTGGTCAATCTGCTCTGCGAGCACTGTTTGGTGAGCGCATTCGTTGATCAGCTGAAGACAGTTAACTCCGGCATTGTGGACGCGGTTGCGCGTGACTTTGAACTCGAAGGCAGTCACAGCATTGGGGCTTCATCGCAGATTACTCCTGAAAACTTCGATTTGATGAACGAACTGAGAACAATCTCTGATCTTAGCCAGCGGATCCGAGGGCCGGAGCGTGAGGAAGACGAGGTCAGCAAAGAAGGGAAACTATGAGCCGAATTCATGAAGCCTTGAAGAAAGCAGAGCAAGAGAGGGCAATGGCGGAGCCTGTGCAGCGGGCGGAGAGTGCTCCCGTGCTGGTGGAGGAGCGAGTAGTTGACGCCGAGCCGCCGGCAAATTTGCCCGCGATTTCGGCAGCGCCTATGGTCATGACCCCAGAGAACTTGCTTGCGCGCAGCCGACAGACGAAGTGGAACCCCGATCCAAAGACGATGCTTTTCTTCGGCGGGGAGGAGCACGTCTACGGAATGGAGGAGTTCCGGACGCTGCGCAGCCGTTTATATCAGGCCCGCGAAAAGCAGCCGCTATCGAAAATCCTGATAACAAGCCCGTTACCCAAAGAAGGTAAGTCGTTTGTCACGGCCAATCTGGGACAAGTGCTGGTACGGCAACATGGAAAACGGACATTGCTCGTGGATGCCGATTTGCGCAATCCGCATTTACATTCGATTCTCGGAGCCGAGGTGGGTCCTGGCCTTTCTGAATATCTGCGATCAGAAGCCGATGAGTACTCCATTCTGCAGCGCGGACCGATGGACAACTTGTTCCTGATCCCGGCGGGCCACAGCAACGAGAATCCGGCGGAATTGGTTGCCAGCGGCCGCATCAAGACTTTATTCAATCGCCTGCAGCCGTTGTTCGACTGGATCATTGTCGATTCTCCACCGGCAGTCGCTGTTTCCGACGCAACCCTGCTCGCTAATTACTGTGACGGCGTGATTCTGGTCGTGCGCTCGAATTCCACTCCTTTCGATATGGCGAGGAGAGCGCGGCAGGAATTCGGTGACAACGTGGTGGGAGTGGTTTTGAATGGAATCGAAACCTTGCCCGAGTACTCGCAGTATTACTACAACGCTTACGCCAAGCCGAACGGCCAAACGTCACTGAAGAATTCTGAAGTGAAAGGCGAGTCTTGCTGAGCGTTCGGAAACATACGGAGCTCACGACGTGATCCGGCTTTTCAATGTTTATTACCCAATTCGCACGCTGATTTTATTGAGCGGCGAGGCCTTGCTCGTATGGACTTCCTTTGTCGTCGCGATAATGTTGCAGCATCCAGAGAGCAGTTACGTGCTTCTGAATTACGAAGGCGGCTACGTAAAGGTTCTATTGGCCACGCTCACAGTTCTCGTTTTTTCTCATTTATTCGACTTGTACGAACCCGCGCAATGGAAAGCAAAAGGTGAGCTTTATTTCCGTCTCTTGCTGGTGCCCGGGATTCTTGCCCTGGTAGCCGCAATGGTTGCGTATATCTCTCCGCGAGCCTTGATCGGCAACAATTCCGTCGCTCTGGGAATACTGTTTATGACCCTGGCGCTGTTTGGGTGGCGGATTGTATATGCGTGGCTTGCGCAGCAGCCATACTTACTCGAAAAAGTTTATGTATTAGGAATGAGTGAGCGTGCAGAGCGACTCGTCAACCTGCTCCATTCTCGACCCGAGCTCGGCGTTCAGGTGGTCGGATGGAGCGGAGACTTAGAAGGTGCGTTTACCCGGGAAGCCATCGCCTCGCACCTGCTGGGATTGATTCAAGAGCGGCATCTACATCGCGTCATAGTTGCCATGCCGGACCGGCGGGGCACATTACCGGTCATGGAAATGGTCCAGCTGCGGTTGTGCGGTATAAAAGTCGAGGACGCCACCTCCTGGCTGGAGAAGATTTCAGGACGAATTGAAGTCGATAACTTGTACCCGAGCTGGCTGATTTTTGCAGAAGGCTTTCAGTTCAGCGCCGTTTTCATGCTTTTGCGCCGAGTCATGGCGATCTCAGCCGCGGCAGTACTACTACTGCTGGTCTTGCCCATTATTCCATTCGTAATTCTGGGAATAAAACTCGACTCACCCGGACCTATACTTTATCGCCAGAAGCGGGTTGGGCTCGGGGGGAAGGTATTTCATTGCTTCAAATTCCGTACCATGCGGCAGGATGCAGAAGCTGATAGTGGACCCACATGGGCGCTCGATGACGACCCGCGGATTACAAAATTCGGCAAGTTTCTGCGCACCGCCCGCTTCGACGAGATTCCGCAGCTCTGGTGTGTTCTCAAAGGCGATATGAGCTTCGTCGGACCCCGCCCGGAGCGGCCCGAATTCGTAGAAACCCTGACCCAGGAGATTCCCTTCTATGCGACTCGGAACGCGGTGAGACCCGGAATTACCGGTTGGGCACAGATTCGCTACAAATACGGCAATAGTGTCGAGGATGCAAAAGAGAAACTTCAATACGATCTTTATTACATCAAGAACATGTCTCTCGGCATGGACCTGCTGATCATGTTTCAGACCATCAAGATCGTGTTGCTCGGGCGAGGCGCGCAATGAAATGGTTATTCTGGTTTTCAGCGGCGGCCCTTGCTTATACCTACGCCGGATATCCGGCGTGGCTGTGGCTTCGCAGTCGTTACCGTCGTTATCCGGAACATGGCGTCATCGATCCGAAAACAGTATCGATTGTTATGGTGGTACGAAACGAGGCCGAAGTTCTCGACCGCAAGCTGCGTAATCTTCTCAACCTCGATTATCCTGCTGAGCTCTCCGAAATTATCGTGGTCTCCGACGGTTCAACGGACGCGAGCGAAGATATTCTGTGCGAGTACTCTGCCAAATCTCGTATTCGAGTTCTGCTGAATTCCGAACCACGCGGTAAACCTTCAGGCTTAAATCAGGCGATCGCTATTGCCAAAGGCGAAATTGTGGTCTTCACCGATGCGCGCCAGAGGATTGAGTCGGGTGCCCTAATGTCACTCGTGCCAAGCTTTGCCGATCCTGCCGTCGGATGCGCGAGCGGGGAATTGATGTTGGGGGATCCCGATAAGGGAGAAGCCGACCTCGGATTCGGACTTTATTGGCGAATAGAAAAGAAGATCCGGGAAATGGAGTCGATCTCCGGTTCGGTTGTGGGTGCGACCGGGGCAATTTATGCAGTGAGACGGGCGCTTCTGGTTCCAATACCGGAAGGAACTATTCTCGATGACGTTTATATCCCTATGCAGGTCGCGCGGCAGGGATTCCGGGTGACATTTGATCCCAGCGTGCGCGCATGGGATACGGCTGATTTGGGAGGGGGGCGCGAGTTCGCGCGAAAAGTGCGAACCCTCAGCGGCAACTATCAGCTTTTGCAGCTTGCACCTTGGCTGTTGAGTTCATCGAACCCGCTGCGTTTTGAATTCATCAGCCACAAGCTGATGCGCTTATTTGCCCCTATTGCGTTATGCTCAGTTTTCATCTCTGACCTGCTGATCCCGCAACCTTTCTATCGCGTAATACTTTTACTGCAGATCGTTTTTTATACGCTGAGCGCAATTGCTCTGACGAAACTTGCGAGCGGACCGCTGGCGCGCGTAGCCGATGCCGCTTGCACATTCGTTCTTCTGAATTCAGCCGCCACGGTAGCATTCGTGAATTTTGTGATTCGCCGCCCGGTGACGTGGGAGCGCTGACGAGGACTTGAGAATCGGTCTCCAGCACGGGCAAATACCTAATGAACTTCATCGACACTCAGAAATTGCTTAAAAACCGAGGACCTGATGCGAATTCTCGGATGAGTCAAAGTGCACTGCGGGCAAACACCCGAGTCGCCTCCGCAGCCGCACTAGAGCAAAAATCACCCAGTGCGGCGTTTTTTTGGCTGAGCGCATTTTATTTCGTGTACTGTTCACGCCCGGAAGATTGGATTCCCGGGCTGAGTTATGTGCCTTTGGCGAAGATATCGGGAATTTTCGCCGTCGTCGGTTTGTTCTTCAGCATAGGTAAAGCCAAGCGTTCATTGCACGATTTGCCTAGAGAGGCCATGTACCTGCTGGCCATCACCGCTCTGCTAATCCCGTCCGCGCTTCTCTCACCAATTTGGAAGGGCGGCGCTTTCTTTCGGGGGCTGGATTTCTCAAAAGTGTTTATCGCCTGGGTTTTGACGTTTCTTCTAGTGACAGATTTTTCCAAGCTGCGCCGGATCATTTTTATTCAGACTGGATCGGTCGCGGTGATTTCGATCGTTTCCTTGTTGAAGGGGCGCTCGAGTCCACGGCTGGAGGGAGTGTTAGGCGGAATTTATTCGAATCCCAATGACCTGGCGTTCGCGATTGTATTGTCGCTGCCGTTTTGTTTTGCATTTATGTTGAGTGCTCGTGGCGGGCTCCGCAAGTTGCTTTGGGGCGTGGTGATGCTACTCATGTTGGCCACCGTGTTTCTAACTGGCTCGCGTGGTGGATTTATTACTCTTCTGGTCGCGGGGATCGTGGCTTTGTGGCACTTCGGCGTAAAGGGCCGGAGGTGGTACCTGATCGCGGCAACCGTTCTGGCGGGGGTGCTGCTCTTCTCCTTTGAAGGCAACGTGCTCGTGAACCGTTTCGTAGCAATCGGAGGCGGCAGTGATCTTGAAGGATATCAACACGCCGCTTATGGTTCTTACGAACAAAGAAAACAGCTGATGGAACGAGCGATCGAAGGTATTGAACATTATCCTGTGTTTGGAATCGGAATGCACAATTTCCCCAACTATTCGGGCAATTGGCACGATGTGCACATGACGTATTTACAAATTGCGGTGGAAGTAGGTATTCCGGCAATGGTGCTGTACCTGCTGTTCTTCGGGCGCGGGTTCAGCAACCTGCGAAACATTCGAAAAGTGAAAAACCTTGATCCCGAAATCTCACTTTTTGTTGGAGCACTCCACAGTTCGTTGGTGGGGTTCGTAATCGGCGCCTGTTTTGCGCCAGAGGCATATGAATACTTCCCCTATTTTGCCATCGCGTATACGTCAGCACTTCTGGCAATGATGAATGAGAAAGAACCCGGGGTGGCCTCCCAGCCGGCATCTCTTTCAAGCACACTTAATAAATCAAAATTTGTAAGCCGGAGCAGCCCGAACCAATCTGTTACTGGCCGCAATCCTGGTACCCGGGTAGCTTTGGATCATTTGCGTGAGCACGATTGGAAATAAACAATTCTCCCACACATCTGTTCGATGTTCATTGTCATGAAACGGGTATAGTCGAAGACGCAGAGTCCCAGGGTATGCACAGGAAAACGTCTCGAGGCTTGAAATGGATCCCAGCCTATTTATGGCAAAGGCTCACGCGGCGTGCGCCGAAGGGGCCTGTGCATCTGATCATTGCCTTAGCTGATCACTTTGAGCCTGCCTACGTTGAGGGAAATGGGCAGGCCCGAGCGCCTTTTGATGAACAACAGCGACGGCTGGAACGATGGTGCAATCAGTATCCAGCAATGGCAGATAAGTGGCGCGACCATGAAGGCAGGCCGCTGGTGCACACTTACTTCTATCCTGCTGAACAGTATGATGAGTTACTAATCGAGCGTCTCGCGGAGTTTTGCCACGACGGCTGGGGTGAAGTCGAGATCCATTTGCATCATGGAGTGGATGCTCCCGATACCGCTGAGAATACTCGCCGCTTGCTGATTGAATTTCGGGACAGACTGGCTTACAAACACGGCTGTTTGTCGTACCGCCGCGGTTCGACTGTTCCCGGATACGCGTTTGTGCATGGCAATTTCGCACTGGCGAATTCGGCCGAAGGCTGGGGTTGCGGTGTCGATTCTGAAATGCAAATACTAGCCGAAACGGGGTGCTACGCGGACCTCACGCTCCCCACGGCGCCGCTGCATTCCGCGCAAACCAACAAGATCAATTCGCTTTACGAGTGCGGCATTCCTTTGCACAAGCGGGCCCCTCACCGGCGAGGTCGAGACCTGAAACGGGGAAGCTCGCCGGAAGTTTTTCCGATGATTGTGCAAGGCCCGCTCATGATCGATTTCGCGAGGTATGCGGCCTCACGCTGGCCTCGAATTGAGAATGCAGCCCTGACGGCAACAAACCCAGCAACTTTGCGCCGTTTCCATTTGTGGAAGCAGGCTGCAATCTGCGTACAGGGAAGGCCGGATTGGTTGTTTATAAAGCTGCACTGCCATGGAATGGACCCCGGCCAGGATGAAGTTCTTCTCGGAGATCCGATGCGGAGATTTCTGTCCGAACTGGTCGCCGGCGCGGATGAACGAAGGGAAATTCTTCACTTTGTCAGCGCTCGCGAGATGGCGAATATTATTGTCGCGGCCTGCGAAGGACGGGAAGGGGATCCCGGCGACTACCGTGATTACTGGTTAAAGCGCAATCGTAAAGATTCTTCGCCCGCAGCCCTTCAACAGAATTCGCAGCTCATCGTTAAGAATTAAGTATGTGCGGCATAGCCGGAATCGTCGACCATTCTCCAGCGCCGGTAGCGGCTGAGACCATCCATTTAATGTGCGAAGCTATCGTGCACCGCGGGCCGGACGACGAGGGAATTTTCGTCAAAGGCAACGTGGGTTTGGGGATGCGGCGGTTAAGCATCATCGACCTTTCTGGAGGCCAGCAGCCGGTTTTCAACGAAGACCGAAGCATCTCGATCGTCTTCAATGGAGAGATTTACAACTTTCCCGCACTGCGTGTCGATCTGGAAAATCGCGGTCACAGGTTTTCGAGCCACAGCGATACAGAAGTCATCGTTCACCTGTACGAGGAATATGGAGCGGAGTGCGTACACAAGCTGCGCGGCATGTTCGCGTTTGCCATCTATGACGAGCGCCGCCGCTACCTGCTGATCGCGCGAGACCGGCTCGGAAAAAAGCCGCTTCATTATGCGCAGGTGAACGGGCGGTTTCTATTCGCATCGGAGATCAAGGCGATCCTGGCTGCCGCGCCTGAGTTGGCAGAAGTTGATCCGCTCGCCATCACCCAGTATCTCTATTTCGGTTACGTGCCGGATCCAAGGACTGCGTTTTTGGCGATTCAGAAATTGCCGCCGGGGCATTTGCTCGAGCTGGAAGACGGCGTCCTGCGTACACGGCAGTATTGGGACTTGCCCACGTACGGCTCCAACCGGTCTGCCCAAGAGCCAGAAATACTGGAAGAGCTTGAGCAAAGACTTGACGAGGCAGTGCGCATGCGCCTCATTTCTGACGTTCCCTTGGGAGCGCTGCTAAGCGGTGGCACAGATTCCTCTACTGTAGTGGCGCTAATGGCCCGCGCAAGTTCAAAACCTGTCAAGACCTTCACCATTGGATTTGCGCATGCGGATTTCGATGAAGCTCCATACGCGCGAATGGTCGCGCAAAAATTCGGAACCGATCATCACGAATTGATGCTCGATCCCGATGTGGTCGAAACCGTCGAAACCCTGACCAGTTCATTGGAAGAGCCGTTCGGCGATTCATCCATGCTGCCGACTTATTACATCTCCTGTTTGGCTCGCAAGCACGTCACGGTTGCACTTTCGGGCGATGGGGGAGATGAACTCTTCGCGGGATATGAACGTTACCGCATCCATCTTCGCGACCGCTCGTTCGAATGGATTCCACCACAACTAGGCCGCTGGTATCGTGAGCGCATTCATCCCTCGATTCCGAAAAGCATTCGTGGGAGAAATCTGGCGTACAGCATCTCGCTGCCTTGGGGAGAGCGTTACCTGGACGGAATTTCTCTCCGCGCGTATCAGCGGGAGCTGGCGCTGTTTTCGCAGGATTTTCTTTCGATGGCGGAAGCAGACCCATTCCTGCCGTTCCGTGAATTCCTCGAAGACGCGCCGGCGCAGGATGCAATCAGCCGTGTGCTGTATCTGGATACCAAAACTTACCTGGCGGGCGACATCCTTACCAAGATCGACCGCATGAGCATGGCGACCTCTCTCGAAGCGCGGGTGCCGATGCTCGATCATTTGTTCGTGGAGTTCGTGGCGAGTCTGCCGGCCGAGTGGAAGATGCGCGGCAAGGAACAAAAATATATCTTGCGCAAACTGGCACGGCGGGTCGGTGTTCCGGACGAGGTGCTGGATCGGCCCAAACAAGGTTTCGCGTTGCCCCTGGTTCACTGGATGCGAAACGAGTTGAAAGACATGATCATGACAATCCTGCTTGAGCCCCGGACGCTGCAACGCGGCTACTTCAATCCCGCCGGCGTTCGCCGTCTCCTGGATGATCACTTCAAGCGTGGACGCGATCAATCCGCCCGCATCTGGCGTCTGTTAATGCTTGAGCTTTGGCATCGCAATTTTCTTGAAAAATTCCGCTCCGCAGATCTGAAAGAGACATTACATCACGCGATGGCTCTGCGTGAGGGCTTATGAGCTCTTCCTCCCAGGATGTTGAAAACAGCTCAGGCCTACAAAGTGCCACCGCATCCAACTCCAGCGATGCCAGTAGTGACAGCCAATTACCTGGCATTTTCCTGATGACCAACAGCTTCGAGACTGGCGGAAGCGAGCGCCAGTTCATGGCATTAGCGCGGTCGCTTGATCGAGCTGCCTTTCGCGTGCATTTGGGATGCATCATGCGAAAGGGCGCATTCGACGATGGACTAGACGATGTGCCCGAATTTGGACTTGGTAGAAATGCTTTTGGATTTCGTTCATGGAGGAGCCGCGTGCAATTGGCGCGGCACCTCAGAAGGCTCCGCATTACCATCGCTCATTCTTTTGACTTCTATACCAATCTCGTGCTGATTCCGGCGGCGCGACTGGCGAGAGTCCCGGTCGTGATCGGTAGCCAGCGGCAATTGGGAGACCTGCTTACTTCGAGCAAGTTTCGCGCACAAACGGCGGTGTTCCGATTTGCCGACGCAGTCATTTGCAATTCGCATGCGGCAGCTTCAGGTCTGTTTCGGGCTGGAATTCCCGAGCGCCGGTTGGTGGTGATCCATAATGGATTGCCGGATGATTTTTTTCGTCCCGGCACTCCTGCTATGCCGCCGTCTGCGAGTGTTCTGCGCGTGGGCGTGATCGCGCGCATGAACACGTGGTCGAAGAACCACCGCATTTTCCTGACGGCTGCCGCGCGTCTGGCGAGAAAACATTCCAATCTGGAATTTGTGCTCGTTGGCGATGGCCCGCTACGGCGGGAACTCGAACTTGTTTCTAAGAACTTGCAAATAGGCGATCGGGTGCAGTTTCTGGGCGATCGCAAAGACATTCAGGACGTTCTTGCTGCCCTTCATGTATCGGTGCTTCCGTCCGAGTCCGAGAGCTTCTCCAATGCCATCCTCGAGTCGATGGCAGCAGGTGTTCCCGTAGTCGCTACTGATGTGGGCGGGAACTCTGAGCTGATTGGCGATGGCCGGGGCGTTTTGGTGCCCCGGGGGAATGAGGCGGAACTGGCAAGCGCCATCGAGCAGTTAGTCTTAAACGCGAACGCACGGGCCGAGATTGGCGCCAAGGCGCGTGAATTTGCGCGCGCGCACTTCACAATTGAGAACATGCGCAGGCAGCATGAAGCGATGTATCGCGAGCTGCTTGAGAAGAAACGCTGGTCGCATCGAAGAGCGGATTTCACTCGACGATCCGATGGCCAGCCCTCTTCTGCTTTGCGCTGCGCGATCGTGTGCGCTTCCCCTCGATATGTTGGCGGACACTCTGTGCAGGCGGAGCTGCTGTTGCGCGGCTGGAAACATGATAGGCGCGTGGAGGCGAAACTCATTCCAATCGATCCTCCTCTTCCGAAGCCGATTCGCTGGGCCGAGAGGCTTCCGGGCTTGCGGACGATTGTTCGTGAGCCCTTGTATATTTTCCAACTCTGGAAAGGATTCAGAGATGTCGATGTGGCGCACATTTTCTCAGCCTCATACTGGTCATTTCTAATCGCACCCGCACCAGCCTGGTTAGTTGCGCGGCTCAGAGGCAGGAAAGTCCTGATCCACTATCACAGCGGAGAAGCCCAGGACCACCTGCGCCGCTCTCGTATCGCAAGATACATTCTGAAGAGAAGTGATGAATTGGTAGTTCCGTCCGGATATCTTGTCGATGTGTTTAGCGAATTCGGGCTGAATGCGCGAGTTGTGCCGAACGTGATCGATCCGGAGCAATTCGCGTTTCGCCTGCGGGAACAGCTTCGTCCTCATCTGGTCTGCACCAGAGGGTTCCATCCTTATTATGCGGTCGATGTTGTGGTACGCGCTTTTGCGCAGGTGCAGGACGCTTTTCCCAATGCCCGCCTCGATCTAGTCGGCCGTGGGCCGGAGGAGGCTGCAATTCGTAACCTCGTGAAGAGTTTGGGTCTCTCCGGCGTGAATTTCGCTGGTGTGGCCCCGCGGCAGGATATCGCTCGTTTCTATGAAGAGGCCGATATTTTCATAAATGCGTCCCGCCTCGATAATATGCCAGTCTCAATTCTCGAAGCCTTTGCTGCCGGAACGCCGGTCGTTACCACCGCGCCGGAGGGAATGGGATACTTGGTCGAACATGAACGCACCGGGCTGCTGTCCACTCCAGGAGATGCGCACGCGCTGGCGGCCAATGTGCTCCGTTTGCTGAAAGATCCTGCCCTCGCCAGGCAATTAGCGCTGAACGCTCACAAAGAATGTGATCGATATAGATGGAGCACTGTGCGGGAAAACTGGCTGGAGATTTATCGCACCATGGGTGATCGCGACAAGCTCGGCTCCGAACAATTGGCTGGGGCGGCCGGGCGGTAGAGCTCCGGCGGCTGGCGTCATCCCCGCGCTATGCCAGAAATGGTTTATCTACTCAATAAGGCTTGCGACTCGGATGCTGGATAGCTGATTTTGTAAATTCTCCAATGCTCGCTTTGCCATTGCAGATCCAGCATCATCGCAGGGTTCCCGATGGATATCTGAGTTTGGCTGTCAACCTTCCAGATTTCGCCGATTGGCCCATAAGGGCTGCAAATCACGATCCCAGGTCGTCGAGTTGCGATGAACTGGTTCAGGGTAGCTTTCAAAAATAAGCGGTCCGCATAATCCTGTTGCCTGATCTCGAGGGTGCTTTCGCCATCGAGATTTCCAAATCGCGCTATCGCGGGCGAGTCCCAATTGAAATCATCGAGAACGATTGCTTTGCCCGTGTGGACGTTGAGCTTCAACCAGTCGGTGAGAGCGCGCAGCTCGTGGCCGAGCGGCACTAATGGTGACATTACTCCTAAACGATCGGCCACGACCGGCGGAGCATACTTTGCGCCGAGAATGATTCCGGCCTGCCAGATTACGAAAAATGCCGCTACGCCAGCGAAAGCCGCTCGCCCAGCTATCCACCGCCAACGCTTCGACAACCGGCACAGGCTCTCATATGCGAAAGGAATAAACAACCAGCTATACAACAGCGTGTACCGTGCCTGGGTCGTTTCGTAACGGATAGAGTTCCACCAGTTAAACAACAGAAGAACAATGAGCACGAAAGCAATGGCGCGGGCAATCGAAGGTCCACGAGCAATTACGGCAATCACGCCCACAAAGGCAAGTGTGAGGATCAGCGGACTCAAAGAGATCAAAAGCGAGCCGGGAACTGCGAATGCGCGAAACACCATGCCGTGATGTAAAACCGCAGGGCGAAAATTAGCGTTCAACCACATGGTTCTATGTGGCAGCTCAAGCGCGTCTCCCCATTTCGCAAGGCTAAAAAATAACCAGAAGATGCTGGCCGCGCAGCCAACCACCGCGAACTTTACTGCCTTTTTCAGGGAACCTTCGGGACTGCCTCCGACCAGAGGCAGCAACATGAATGCCAGCACTGGGGCAACCAGCCAAGCCTCAAAACGGCACAGACAGGCCGCGCCTAGCGCGAGTCCGGAAAGTGCTAGCCAAAGCCTTCCATCGTCCGCCGCGTACCTTACCCAGCCATACATTCCCGCAGCCAGAAAGAAGATCGTCGGGACCTCTGAGCTGGTTGTAATGCTGAACGCAACGTGGAATCCAAACAGCGCAAGCAGGAGCGCAGACACAAAGCCCACGCGCCGGGAAAAAATCCTTGCGAATATACTTGCGCACAAAACTACAGTCAGCGATCCCAATAGGGCGGTAAACACGCGTGTGGCAGTTTCAGTTTTCGCCAGCCAGAGGACGACTCCAAGCAGCCAAATGTGCAACGGTAACCATGCGTCGGATGAGGTGGCGATCGGCAGGTGTGTTGGGTTCTGCAACCACAACACCGCATAGTGATAACGTGACCAGGCATCCGTCGTATTGTTCGGAGCAACCTCCAGAAAAACCAGACGCACCGCAAACGCGATCAGGAATAGAAAAAAGAGCGCGGCTCTCCAGTGGCGAGTTAGCCAATCCCGGCCGGAGTCCTTGCCGTCAGGGGTGGCAGCGACATTGAACTCCGCCGGTCGAACATTCGCGTTCAACACAGAAGCAGGCGTGTTTGCCGACAATCGGCCTCCGAAAACGAAGCGTTGCGTACGTGCGAACAGTGGCTCATGCAGTGGGAACGAGTTTTACTTCGTTCGTGACCGCCCCGTCATGCGGTTCCCCTTCGATGCAGACGCGGTGCCATACTTCGAGATTGAGCAGCCGCCAGATACGGTCATAATTGTCGCGATAATGATTGCGATGTTCGCGGAACAGGCGTTCGATAGCCGAGCTTTTGAAAAGTTGGCGACTCAAACTACGCTGCTCCAGCAACAACTTTTCAATCTCATCGAGACGCGGACCGGCGAGCCAGCCACTCCAAGGAGTCGGGAAGCCCAGCTTTGGCCGGTAGAGAATCTCGCCCGGAAGCAGATCTTTCACCGCTTTTTTCAGAATCCGTTTCCCGGACAGGCCTTTGATCTGCACGCTTTGCGGAATATTGGCGGCAAACTCGGCCAGCACGTGATCGAGAAATGGGACCCGGCTCTCGATCGATGTTGCCATGCTCATGTTGTCCTGTTTCATGAGCAATTCAACCAGATATGTCTTAATGTCGGTGTACAGAAGGCGCTGCAACATTGGGCCTGAGGCGTTTTCCCACTGTTCAAGTGCATTCTCGTATGGAGACTGATCCTTGAGGGCACCGACGACTTCATGGGAAAGCAACTCTGTTTGCTCCGCCGCGCTGAACGCGCAAAGAAAATTATCCAAATAAAAAGAGGGCCAAGAGTCGCCATCACGCGCTACAAACGTGTGCTCCAACTTTCTGCGCACATGAGCATGAATCAGCGGAGAAGATGCAACCAATTGTCGAAGCTTGCGTCGCGCGGAAGAAGGCAAGATGGTTCGATAAGCCCGGTCAAGCGCGGCGTTGTTAAGCGTGAACGCGTACCGCGTATATCCCGCGAGAGTTTCGTCGCTTCCTTCGCCCGTCAACACCACTTTCACATGCTCACTGGCCAAACGGGAGACGAAATAAAGAGACACACTCGATGGCCAGGTGATCGGCTCATCCTCATGCCAGATCAATTTAGGTAGTGTGTCGAAGAATTCCTCGGCCGACACCAGCACCTCGCGGTGAACGGATCCAATGTGATCGGCGACCATCCGCGCGTAGGGCAGTTCGCTATATTTGTGCTCTGCGTAGCCAACGGAAAAAGTCTCAATGGGCGCGCGCCGAATTTTGGTCATCAGCGCTGCCACTGCGCTCGAGTCAAGTCCTCCGCTGAGAAACACGCCAAGCGGAACATCGCTCATCAAATGACTTTCGACCGCTTGCTCGAGCAGTTCACGATAACTCTCGATGTAGTAATCCTCGGAGCGCGGCGTTTCCTCGCCGGTACAGGGCAAGTCCCAATAGCGCTCAATGCGGACTTCTCCGCTTTCATTCACTTCCAGCACGTGCCCGGGCATCAGCTTGCGAATTCCGCGGTAGAACGTGTCCTGGCCGGAGAGGTATCCGAATGCGAGATACTCGGGAAGCGCTGCCTGGTTGAACTCCGGTTTTACGCCGGGGTACGCCAAAATGACTTTAATCTCTGAGCCAAAGAGGAACGAATCGGGAGTGGCCCGATAGTAAAGAGGCTTGATGCCAAGGCGGTCGCGCGCGACAAATAAACTACGTCTGCGCGTGTCCCATAGAGCGAAGGCAAACATGCCGCGCAGGTGCTGCACGCAATCTCGCCCGTACTCCTCATAAAGATGAACAATGGTTTCTGTGTCGCTATGTGTAGCGTAGCGATGCCCGCCCAGGATCAGTTGTTCACGGAGTGACCGGTGATTGTAGATTTCACCGTTAAAAACAATCCAGATCGTGCCGTCTTCATTGCTGATGGGCTGATGCCCGGTTGCAAGATCGATAATGCTGAGCCGACGCATGCCCAACCCCGCGCTACCGCGAACGTAGAGACCCTCATCGTCAGGGCCGCGGTGAATCATTGCGTCACACATCTGCCGCAGAACGCCGGCGTCAACCTGCGCGTCTTTACCGAATTTCAGTTCACCCGCGATCCCGCACATCGAGCACCCCTACTGTCTCGGTTCAAATGAAGCATTGCCACGCTCGAAGACGTGTTCTGCCGATGTCCCGGCCAGAACGCTATCGGAGGAAAAAACTTCGGCTCCATCTGTCCCTTGCATCCATTCCCAACGCTCAACCGGCGTTGTGGTTTTAAACACGACGGCCGAGTTGAACTTGATGAAGCTCGCTCCACAACTCACAACTTGAGTCACCCGATTCGATTGCACGTGGCAAAATAGAAAACGCCCATCACTCTCCCACGGACCAGCGCGCCAACCCCCGGCGCAATCGCAAAAAATCATGTACGAGGATTCCTCTGAGCGGCGATAGCAATACGCTTTAACGTTGCCTTTGTCGTTAACAGCCGGCGTGCTTACGGCGTAGAAAATCCCGCGACTCGGCCTTTGCCCGATCGAAGGCACAAGCAGCGTCGCACATTCCGCCGGCATATGCGTGTGAATTTTGCATCGCAATAAAGCCGCCTCCAACTTGCTTCCATAAGCCGGAGAAAAAGAACCTTCAATCATTTCACAAGCCCAGCCGGAGTTTTTTGCAGGCAGCAGTTCCAGCTGCATCTCCGAATCATCAGCGGGTCGGGCGAGGAAAATTTCGTCTGAGGGTTCGACACTCATTTCTGGCGCGAAGTGCCAAAATATCTCGAGATCATGTTGCCCGCGCCCAAATGCAGCGTCACGCATGAGCCAGAAATCGCGGACTTGCACAACCTGCCGACGGTGAGTGACCGGATCCATGAGTCTTTGATAACCGTCATGACTGGCGGAAAACAGCGTGAAGGTTTCTCCTTCGATCCAGCTCTCGATCCGGGCCTGTGGGATAGAGCTCCAGGCGAAAGGTCCATCTTCGATTGCCTGATCGACACCATCAACCCGCAATGTGTTGTGAGCGCCAGTGCCGCGAAACGCAGTCCGCTCATCGCTCTCGACATAACTATACGTTCCAGGGTCGATCAACCGCCGGCGTCCATCGGCTGAAAAACGTATGCTTAATGCGTCGGCGTGGCCGTGACCACTGCGCCCAGTCCCCTGAGGCCCAGCGTCGATCATCATTAATTGTCTTCGCGGCTCCGCGGCAGCAATTGCATAGATACCACCCGACGGGAAACGCTTTGATTCTGGCTTCCGCGCAACCCCAGCGGTGCTCCTCAGAATCTCCGTAGCCGTTTCACCGAACAGCCAGATTGATTCCTCCGTCAGTCGCGCCGCCGAACTGTAATCATCATTTTGGAAAAGAACCGCGCCCGTAGCCAGAGGATCGGTCATATGCTCGGCACGGTTGCGGTGCGGATCAAATACGCGGCCGCCATCGTCATCACCAAAACCTTCAATGCGCCCGGCCTGCGCGAGCGTACGCAGCACGTCGAGCATTTTTTTCAGTGTCGAATCGAATTCAGGTGGGATTTCGATTCCGTTGCAGGACGCGAGGCAGCGAGCGTAAAGAAAAAAATCCAGTGCGTAGACGTGATAGTAGAGCGACTGCTCAAAATAAACGCCGTCTGGCCTGACCTGCCGCTGAGACTCATCGGTCACAATGCGCCAACCCTTCTCGCGCCATCGCTTGGACTCGCGAAACTCCGGGCACAGCGTTCCCAGGAAAAGCAAAGCTACGGCCTCGCCTAGCAAATGGGTGTTCGGCGAAAAATACGTAGACAGATATCGCTCGATATACCACCCATTCCTCGCAAGCGCCTGTTTCAGATCGTGGCGGAAGTTTGCGGGAATTTCAGCCCCGAGTATTTGTAATACCCATAGCCACGACAAGCTGCGGAAAGCAACCTCAAGGCTGCTTGCCCAATTGATGCCCAGCGGATACGGATTCGCGTTCTGCCATGAACTCCATTGCCGAATCAGCTCGTTGCGATACCGTTGTTCGCCGGAAAGCACGCAGGCTTTCGCCAAAGTGACAAAATGCTGGAGACGATTCAACTCCCAAATAATTTTGTGATCGCCGACTTGGGAAAAATCGAGGAAGCGAATTTGAAACCACGGCTGAAGCGGCGCTCGCTTTCCGTGTACCGCATCAAGATGCCAATCAATTTCACGACTGTAGTCCAGATCTGGGTAACCAAGTAGATGAAAATGATGCTGGCAGATTCCGTCCGCGTCCTGCAGAATCGTCTCAACCGCGTCGGGAAGGTACTTCTTCAGCAGCGTGACGCGACCTTGGACTTCCTCTGGTTTAAAAAAAAATTGTCCTGATATTTCGGCTCCCGCACTGACTCCGTTGCGGCTAGGATTCAAGCCCGCCGAATAAACCGCCCAATCAACCCGCTTGTTCATCTCCTGCCGCAGACGAGTCTGCATTTCGTCCCAGCTCATCTGGGATAAACGCGACCACCTTGCGTGGACTTGCGAAATCACAGTCCTCGATCCTAATTCTTCGATCTTGATTCTTCGATCTGGGGTTAAGAATAATTGACGCGATGGCTTCGTCCTGAGATGGGGCACGGAAATTGCCAATCATCGTTGGACACAGGACCGGCTGGGATAATTATAAACCTTTTGTTTGTAATGAGATAAACGTCATCCGTATATACGCGAACTTGAAGACTGTAACCAGATCATACCGTTGCGAACTGCACGTTTTTGCATATTTCGCGACACCTGCGCAGCGGGACGACTTTCGCAGTGCGCGGGCAAGGATCGCCACTAGGTGATCGCACCGGTTTTCACTGACAGGCAAAATTTAGGACTTGCGAAGAGCCAATCCTCTGGCAAAGCTGATAAACGCGAGCACGCGTTCTCGGTGCAGTAGCAATACAGTCGCCGCATAAGCAAGTGCGCCCGCTGCCACTTCGCCGCTGAGTAATACAAATGGCCGCGCAGAATGTGCTCCCCACTTTACGGCCAGTACAGCCAGCGACATTACCAGCACTCCTTCGAGCGCCGGCCAAATGGCGCGCAAATACTCAGAAGTTTTCATCTGTATCGTAGCGAATGTTTTGCGATAGAGCGGCACCACCACAATCGGATATGCAACTACCCAAGCCCAGGCGATACCGCCCGTCCCCCAATGACTGCCCAGATAGAACGCGATCGGCAGAATCACCAGCGCCGCAAGATCATTCCACATCACATAGCGGGGATTGCCCACCGCCGTCAGGACCTTCGGGATGAGCGCCATTACCGAGCGGAAACCGGCATAGAGCGTCAGCACCTGCAAGGGAACGATCATGCCCGTCCACTTGGGTCCCAAGACAATTGGAACAAGTTCGTGCGCCACCAGTCCGATTCCGATGGTCGCGGGAAAAGTTAAAAGCGCAATCGCCTCGGTCAGTGTGCGGAGATAACGCCTGAGCGCCAACGAATCATTCTGCACGGCCGCTAAATAGCTCGGGATAACGGTTGTGACCAGCGATGTCACCTTTTCAATCGGCACGTTGGCAAGCGTCCAAGCCATGCCATAAAAGCCCAGTGCAGTCTGTCCGAGCACGCGACCGGCCGTCACGTTGTCAAGTCTTTGATAGGAGTTCAGTGCCACGACGGACACCATCACATGTCTTCCGAAGCGAAGCGCCTCCCTGATAGAACCCAAGTGTGGAACGGCAAATCGATGCGGCCTGGATGCCAAAATCAGACTTGAGCGAGTGACTGTTCCCAGCAGGTTCCCCCAGATCAGTGCCCAATAGCCGAAATGAAAGTAAGCGAGCAGCAGAGTAGCAATGGCTGCGACGATCGCGCGTATCGCTTCAAACCACGAAAGCAGGCCGAATCGCATTTCTCTCGTGAGCAGCCCCTCTGAAGTCGCCCGCAATCCATCTGGTATGAGCGCCGCACAGGTAACCATCACCACCGGCGTCAGTGCCGGTATGTGAAAGAACATGGCGAACGGCTTCGCAACGAGCACGCCGATAAGAAAACAGCTTATGCCCAGCAACACTCCCACGGTGTTGAGCTGGGCGATTTGATCCTCCGTCAAGTCACGCAAATTAACGATGGCGCGGGGAATGCCGAATTCGCCCAAATAGCGGAGATAAGGAAGAAGGATTACGGCCATGGCCGCTATGCCGAAATCGGCCGGGGTCAGCAGCCGTACAACGATCAACAGCGACGCCCAACTGAGGATCTGGCTTACCCAATCGCCTGTCGCTCTCCAGGTCAGATTCCGCGCCAGAGAGCGATCCATACTGTGGGCGTGCGCTCTTGCTGCTGCAGGCGCAACTCCGGCATCAGGTCGATCGGTTTTGGAGGAAACTACTTCCTGCGAGTCCACATTCAAAGGCACCAGGGGAAATTTTCAGCGCACCGCTGATAGAACCTAACATGCGTTGCCGGGTGCGGCAATATTACCTAGAACAACCAGAACGCGCGGATGGCCTTCCCGTGAATCCGGCTTTGGACGCCCGAAAAGAGGCGATGGGTGCGATTAGCGGCAGAAAACACCTTGTTATACTGAGCCCTGGATCAGGCCCCACGATGCGCCAAATAGAGAATCCCGTTAGCCCAGTGAAGACAGTTGAGAGAAAAAGGTGTCCCGTATTTGTGATGGGTTGCCATCGCTCGGGCACCAACCTGCTCTACGATACCCTGCTTTCCGCTGGAAACTTCGCCGTTTATCGTGGTTACCTGCCAGTTCACGAAGTTCTCATTCCGCGTTTCGGAAAACTTGACGATTTAGAAAACCGAAAGAAACTCCTGCGCGTATGGCTCCATAGCAAAGGGTTTCGCCGCTCAGAACTTGATCCAGGCTTTTTGAGGACAAAAATTCTAGAAGAATGCAGGAATGGCGGCGATTTCATTCGCATCCACATGGACGAGATCGCCCGAAGTCAGAACGTGGACCGTTGGGCCGTGTACGATCCCGATGCTGCCCTGCACCTGCCGGAGATCAAAGCCGACATTCCGGAATGCCTGTTTGTTCACATCATTCGCGATGGCCGCGACATCGCCGTGTCGCTGAAAAAAATGGGCGGCTTCAATCCCTTCCCCTGGGATCGTCAAAACCGTAGCCTGAGCGAAACTGCTCTCTACTGGCAATGGTTCGTACGCAAGGGGCGAGAACACGGCCGAACCATACCCTCCGATTACCTTGAGATCCACTACGAGGATCTGATTCTTGACCCGCGAAACGTTCTTCGCGCTCTGGGAGAATTCATCGACCACGACTTGGATTACGATCGCATCCAGAACGCCAAACTCGGAAGACTCAGAGAATCGAACTCTTCCTTCCGTGCAGACAACGAGCAGAGAGCGAACCCGATCGGACGCTGGAAAGAGAAGTTGTCGCGAGAAGAAGTCGCACAATTAGAAGCTCTGATTGGTGAATGCCTCGAGGAGTTCGGATACACGCGCTCTCTGCCGCAAGCCGAGCGAGGGAGGGGCTTTCGTCATTCTTTGCTCAATCGCTTTTATCCTGCCATGCTTAATGCCAAGTTGCTGATGAAAACCAGAACGCCACTGGGGCGCTTCTCGAACCTTTCCGTCCTGGAACTCGAGAACAACCCGAACTCCAACGCTACGTCTGGTTAAAGTCCGGGCGAAGCGTCTTTCGCTCATTGACCCGAGCTACACGTATTCTGCAACGGCTCGCCCGGAGGTGAGAGGCTTGCGGCCGCGCACCGAAATCGAGAGATCGCCGACGTTTAAGCTCTCAAGGCCGCACTTCTCGAACCAGCGAAAGACCTCTTCGTAGGTGTGCTTCGATTGATATCTCGGGGAATACCAATCCAAGGTGTCCAGCACTCGTGTCTCAGGATCAGGGTTCTGGGAGACCGGAAACACGTGATGAACTAAACCCGCGGCGGGTGACCCTACCAATGGAATCTTGCGCAGGCCACGGTCCACTCCATACAAGAACGGCACCGCAACACGAATTACGCCGTGCAGTGCACGAATGGACATGCGATGTGTAAATTTGCGGTACAGGTCACTAAAGCGATACCACTTGTTGTAGCCGCTATAAAGCCAGATCGCGATGACTCCCCCCGGCTTGAGCAACCGTGGAAGAGCGCTGAATGCCTTCTCGCAATTCGGCGTGTGGTGCAAAACTCCGACACTATAAATGCAGTCGAAGCTTTCGGGCGCAAACGGCAAACGGAAGACATCGGCTTGCAGGCCAAAAAAATCGCGATCGGCAAGATTCTGCGCCGCCTTTTCGACGGCATTACTGAGATCGACTCCAACCACGGTCGCACCCCAACGCGTCGCAACCTCGGCGAATCGCCCCATGCCGCAGCCGACGTCCAACACCAGCTTGCCTTTCAAGTCCTCCGGGCGAAGACCGGTTCTGAGCGTGAAATCAGTGTCAGCCTGACCGCCGGTGCGGTCGAGTTGAGTGGTCGAGTAGCGGTGCCACTGGTATCCGAAACTGTCGGCATAGTTGCGCGGGGGCACAAACCTGGCCACGCCGCGCACAACCGGAAACTCGTGTCCGCACGAGGAGCAGCGATAGCCGGAATTCCCGCGATTCAGGGTCGACCCGCAATCCGTGCACCGCAGGAGAAGTGAGGCGTCAGTTCTCACAAATGACATCCGATTCTGCCACGCCTTTCCCTTGTTGCTCACTACAGGCTTCGAGCAAGACTGACATTTCGATCTTTCGCTGTCAATTGATGGCAGTAATCGCCGGACCTCGCAGGACTTCACTTCAGCTCGACAATAAAGGAGTCAGCCCGGCACCTGCCACTTGTAGGGCATCCGGGAAATTTATTGTCGCCACCAAGGCTCCATTCCCAATCGGTGCTGAACAAATAGAACTTGCCATCTTGCGAGACATTGCCAATCGCGATCGCGCCAAAACAGGAGCCGTCGCGCGCGTTGCTGTTACACGCGCCGGTCGCGCGGTGGTGGACAAACCGCCATACGGTTGGAGGCCCGCTCGTGGCCACGCAAACGATTTCGCGGTCCCAGGCTTGGCGGACTGCCAGCAGCGGATTGGTGGGTCTTTCGGTGCCGTCTCCCTGGACCCGGAAACTGGACGCGGAAAATGCCCCGCATACGGGGGTGCTGTCGGAAACGTCGGCGTCGTTCCATGACCAGTGAGTGTCCATGTCTGCTGGCACGCCGGGGTTGGTCGGGAGAAGTTCGGTCGCATGGTCGAGATCTGAGAGCGATCGCAGCAACAGACTGGCATAGGGGGCGGGACCATCGTGGTTGATCATGTGGCTGTACCCCAGGACGGTGTGTCCGCCGCAAAAATTGGCAAGCTCTCGCGGTCCAGCTCCGGAGATCGGGCACTCAGAAACTTTCGTCGTACCTGGCGTCCAGAAGTAGATACCACGAGATTGTTGGGGGTTGATTCTTACGACTTTTCCGTCGCGGCTCAGTCGCGCATTGTGAATGTTATATCCGGCTGTCGTGGTTGGCGGAGGCGGGGGTCCGTTTCGTGGCTTACCCGACTGCACATAAGCCGTCGAAAGGGGCTGCAACGTAGCTTGCCGCATTTCACGCCCGGGCGAATCGCCGATGTAGACGTTATAGCCTGTCACTGCCAGTCGATACGGATTGTCGAGGGTCGGCGCTGCAACCTCGATTCCAGCCGGCGAATTCAGCTTGATGTGCGCTTCCGGAGAAGAGGCGGTCTCGCCGGGCTCAGGATTCATCCGGGTGCTGGCCGTGATCTCGACGTAGTAGTCGCCGGCCGGAAGATTTCCCTCGGTTGCTTTTAGGTTGGGAGCGCCGGGCGGCGGAAGCATTCCCACCGATACCGGCGTGTTACGCATTCCCGTGCCACCCATCGTGCCGGTCGCGGTGTCATACCAGTAGCATCGGTCGGCAGTGCGGTCGTAGTACGTGACCAGCGTAGTAAAACCTTGCGCCCGCCCTCCAAAGTAGCTTGAGAACTTGCTGTCGTCTCCGCTGTTTGTGAGACTTCCCTGATAACCGGCGAACTCGCGCGGAATGTTAGGGCATTTACTGAAATCGTAAACCGTGGATTGTTTTCCTCGGGTCAGATCGAACACGTCAATTTTATTTCCGGGACCCTCGAAGTGGCCATAAACCAGGTTTGGATCGACGTAACTGAAAGTTCCGTCGGAGCGGAAGCGGCAGCTCGGCTGAGAGCCACATCGAGGCGTGACCTGCATGGTGAGGGCGTCCATCGAGAAGAAAACTGCCCCTCCGCCGGATGTCATGACGTAGAAGTAGTATCCACCATGTGGCCCGAGCGCCGGATCAAACTTTCCCCACTCATTGATTTCCGCCGAGGAGTTTGTAGTAAAGCTCATACCACTCAGTTGGCCGTCGATTCCACCGGCGTCTGTCACCCGGACCATTCGCGAACCGAAATCCGGGTCAGTAAAAACCTGATTCACCGGCGGCGGCGGCAGTTTTGTTTCCTGAATAACTCGCAGACTAGTATCGGCGCAGTAATGTGGAGGTCCGCAGTTCGTGTTCGAATGAGCCGTTGGCTTTGCCTGAGCTCTGAGCGAAGTAAGGAAGCTTGGGGCCAGTACGCTCAACGAAACCGTGAAATACGAAAGAAGCAGGACAGTTCTGAAGCGCAAGCTAACCCCGCGGCATGGATGTTCCTACTCGCAAGAAGAAGTATAAACACACGACGGCGTTGAATGATTTTCAAGAAGTTTGCTGGCTCAACGGCTGAGCATCTGACTGGGTTTAAAAAGAAGCGCGGAATCGGACATGCATAAAGTTTGCGCATGCTCCGATCCGCGCGATTGCGTGATTACTGCAGTTTGACCACCAGCACGTCAGAACGCTTCAAATCTGCCGTGCAACTTGAGGCGCCATTGGTGCAGCCGAACTGTCCGCCGGCTTTCGTTGTCCACGCATAGAAACGGCCGTCCTGCGAAGGTTGGCCAATCGACCATTGAGCGTCAAATCCCTGCAGCGCCAGGCTGGAATAGGTGTGGGCAAACCTTATTTGCCGGTTCGACCCGTCGGTGGTGAAGCAGACAATTTCGTTCTGGTATGGATGGTCAATAACATCGTTTGTGGAGACCGTTGCCATGCATACCGGGCCGGTATCGGAACAACCACCTAGCCAAGCCGGGTGGGAATCAAACGGCTGGGTGCATGAGGTGCTTGACGCGCCTCCGCACTGCGCGGCCGAAACCGACCAGACAGGAGTCCACAAACTTGGATTTTCGAATTCTCTGACCACGTTGTACTCGTAGAGATCTCCCGGCTGGTTCAGCCACTTTTCGCAGCCCACAGCCCAGTGCCCGCCGCCCTCGGTTGAACCCAGCGCATACATTTGTGTGGTGCCGATGACCCAGGCGTACGGACTGCCACTGCAGTTCGAAATACAGCTGTTTTGCGCTACTACTAGGGTGGTGCTGCCTTTCATCTTCACGTTGTGGATATAAAAGCGGTCCGGAATGCTGACTTTGCCGATAGGAACTGCGCCTGGATAGCGCGTGACCATCCCCGTCGAAGTATTGAGATTGAAGCACTGGTTCGTCGAGGAGTTATAAACGGCGATAAAGTAGCCCGTGCCTTGGCCCTCGGTAAGCGAGAAAGCGTCACTGAAAACTGTGTCCTCAGTGTCGGATCCGCCAACCGCTTGCCAGCCAACGCTGGCCACGCCGCAGTTGTGGAAGTCATACATCAGCTGCGGGGTTGGCCTTGTAGTGCGGTTGGAATAATCAATGCTGAAGAGCTCCCCTTTACTGAAGGCATAAAACATATTCGGATTTGAGTGGGAAAAGACCCCCTGTCCGCTGACAAAAACCGGATTTGTCCCATAAAGCGGCCCGAGCGATTTGAAATTGACCGGGTCAAATGAGATGGGGAAATAATTCCCGCCGGCATCGCAGGCAAGCAACAGAGTCGAATCGCTATTCCACAATTCCGGCATGTCTCCGGAGCCGTCTAAACCGGTGCAATATGTGTTGGTAGGCGTGCCGATGGTTGCATCGGTCACTCGCACGATTGGGTTGTGGAAGTCAGGATCAGTAACGACTCGATTGATGCCGGTTGCCCCACCCCAGCTGGGAATCACGCTCGGAATCGCGACGAAGGCGTTGTCGGTTCGGGAGCATCCATACAGCGGAGGTCCGCAGGCACCGCTTCCAGCTGTGACAGTGAGCGTCAGGTTCTTCTGGCTGCTGGTTCCTGCCGCATCAGTAACCGTCGCTGTGAACGCAAATGATCCAGAGGTATTGACGACACCGCTGATGGTTCCCGTTCCAACACTCAGTTGAACTCCGGATGGCAGAGAGCCGGATTCGATGCTCCAGCGATATGGCAGGCTGCCGCCACTTGCAGATAACAGAGCGCTGTAGCTCGCGCCGATGTCTGCGACTGGAAGAGTTACTGTCCCAATGGTCAGAGCAGGAATGCTGCTGGCTGGATTCACCGCAATCGTGGCGCTCGCCTTCTTACTCGAGTCGGCTCCGCTCCTGGCGGTGAGCGTCACCGTCGTAGCGCGGCTGACGGAAGGCGCGGTAAATAAACCGCTGGTTGAAATGTTGCCAGCCGTTGCCGACCAAGTCACGGCAGTATTCGCGGTTCCTTCAACCGCAGCGCTAAACTGCTGGGTTTTTCCTGACAATACATTCGCGCTTGCAGGCGAAACCGTTACGCTAATGGTGGGCCAGGCGGCCTTCTGAATACCAATATGGGTGACAAAGGCCGAGTATCGTCCGTTTGCGTCCCAGGCAAACAACTTCAAATAGCTTGTTCCTGCAGTACGAGGCATCCCGCTTACAGTTCCGGTGGTGGAATTCAGGGTCAGGCCGCTTGGCAGTGCGCCCGCAACAAAGAAGCGGTAAGGGGCGCGGCCGCCTATGGCCCGAATTGAGCCCTGATATGCATTTCCCGTTGTACCCTCAGGAAAGTCGGCGACAATTTCGAAGCGTCCGAAGCGTTCGAAGTTCCCAATTCCTTCCAAGCCCCCGACCCGGGGTAGACGGTCCAAATCATCTTGCGCGTACGTGCTTTTAGCAACGAGGAGAATACAAATAATTAAAAACAAAGCAATTACACAGTTGCTTGGTATCCCGGATTTTCGTGGCGACTTGCATACCTGCCCAACGCATACCTTCAGCATCAGGTGACCTCGGATAAAGAATTTAAAATGAGGGGGATGGTCCCCAATCTGTTTGCTGGCAGTCTAGCTAAAGTCGCTTGCGGTGGTTAGGTCACTAGAGGTCAACCCAGAGGTGCGTTTTTGAGCACCCTTGAATCCTCTGTTTTTGTCCAATTGCCCGTCCGTTGCGGGATTTCCCTTAAATTGTGAGCCTTGCGCCAGTCCATAAACAGCAAGATCCGGCAATTACTTTCGTAATAACGTGAAAGTATTTCGCCTCACGAATGAGCAAAGGTTTTCGTATTGCCCTGCCAAGGACCCCGGCCGTCTGCAGAACGTGCTCTGATTCAGGAACTTGCGGCAGCGGCTTTGGACTGTGTCGTGCTCCCGTCACCGCAACTGAATTTCGTCAAGGAGCGGATCAATGCGCAAGGTATGGCTCGGAACAGTTCTCGGAGTCCTGGCTCTTTCGCTCGGTTGTGTCAGCGGCTCGGGGACGAACTCGCAGGGGTCTGATGCGCCCAAACTTACCGCCATTGCCATAAGCTCCCAGAGCACAAATATTACGGTCGGGCAGACGGTTCAGTTGACGGCTACGGGCACCTACAGCGACCAGAGCACAAAAGACCTCACTTCATCGGTAACCTGGACTTCTTCGGATGCCACAATTGCGAGTATCAGTACTTCGGGCATGCTCACTGCCGTTGGAAGTGGAAACGTCTCGATCACGGCCGCGTCGAATTCGATTAGCGGTTCGCTCAAGCTGACGATTGCGCCCAACCTGGTTTCGATTGCAGTAACTACGAACCTTTCCACCATCGCAAAGAACACCACTGCCCAATTCATCGCGACCGGGACGTACAGCGACAAGAGCACGCAAAACATCACTTCGAGCGTCACATGGACGTCCACAAATACTGCCGTCGCGACGATCAGCAGTACGTTCCCGACCGCAGGCCTGGCAACGGGCCTCACGGCCGGCACCACGACGATTACCGCCGCTTCAGGATCAATATCAAGTTCGCCGGTGACTTTGACCGTAACCAACGAAAACGCAACTGGATTGTCGATAACTCCTTCCAATCCGAATTTGCCGCTGGATCAAACCCAGCAGATGACCGCCACAGCTACTTTCTCGGACGGAAGTTCGCAGGATGTTACCGATATCGTGACATGGAGCTCAGGTACTACTTCGATTGCAACTGTAACGGCCAGCGGTTTGGTTACGGGCAGAAATTTAGGCATGAGCGTCATCACCGCGAATTTCACAACGGATTCCGTTCAGGCCACTACCGACGTGACGGTGAACGCGAGCGACCTCGTCTCGATTGCGATTCAGCCGGCGAACGCAACCATCGCTCAGGGGACAAAGATTCTGTATACGGCGACCGGGACTTTCAATGATGGCAGCACCCATATCCTTTCGTCTCAAGTGACATGGTCTTCGCCGGATACGTCAGTGGTCTCATTTTCCGGAAATACAGTGATGGGTGCGGCGGTTGCGGCAAATACGCAGGCAACGATCAATGCGACCCTCGGTTCGGTATCCGGTTCCACTGGTCTCACCGTAACGAACGCGACTATAACCGGAATCGTAGTTACGCCAAACCCGGTAAACATTCCAATTAATGGAAGCCAGCCCCTTGCCGCAACCGGGCAGTTCAGCGACTCATCGAGTCAGAACATAACCTCCACAGTCACCTGGAGCTCCGACAAGGGTGCGGTGGCAACCGTGGGAAATTCCGGCAGTACTACGGGCGTTGTGAACGGAGTCGCGAGCGGCACTGCGAACGTGAGCGCGCTATTCAGTTTTGCAGGCGCGAGCGCAACCGGAACGGTGCCGGTGACCGTTTCAAGCAGCACACTCAGCAAACTTACAGTTGGTCCCGGTAGCTCGACGGTTGCTCCCGGCGCGATCAAGCAGCTGGACGCGACGGCAACCTGGAGCGATGGAAGTACGGAAAATGTTAACACTCAATCGACCTGGAGTAGCTCCAATTCCCAGATAGCGACGGTTAACATTGGCGGAACGGTGACAGGACAGTCGCAAGGACTCGCGACCATCACGGCCACTTTCGAGGGCGTTTCGGCAACAGGCAGCGTGGCAGTGGAAGGTTCGGGCCTCCAATCCATCACCATCACCCCCTCGAATGCCAAGGTGCCTGAAGGAATCGAGCTGGCTTTCACGGCACAGGGAAATTTCGCCAATGGCACCATCGATCTGACTACAGGCGCGACGTGGACTTCATCTGACCCGTCCGTGGCCACGATCAGTAACGGGCCGGGGAGTTTCGGATTGGCGACTGGGGGCAATACCGCCGGAAGCACGACCATTACCGCGTCTTTTGCCGGGCAAAGTCAGACTACAACGCTTAATGTCACGAACGCGAAATTGACATCAATCTCCGTTTCGCCGAGTGCGCCATCCATAGCCGCAGGCGGTACCCAGCAATTCACCGCCACGGGAAATTTCGACGATGGCTCGACCATCAACATCAGTGGTCAAGTTACCTGGACTTCAACCGACGTGAATGTGGCCACGATTAACTCGAGCGGTGTGGCTAGTGCAAGCAGCACGAGTGGGCAGACAACGATCCAAGCTTCCTTGGACGGAGTGACCGGAACCGCAAAGCTCACAGTACAGTAAATTTTGATTCCTCTACCAGGAATGCGGGGCCATCTGTGTTGCCGAAGCGCGCTTCGTACGCACTTGTGTAGTTGTTCGCGCAGCTGCTGAAGCCAATGTCCGTTCAGTTTCCGGGAGAGCAGTTTGCAGGAAACATGCTGAACACCACGTTCATGCCATGGGTTTCAAGGTTAATTTCGCGGAGCGACTTTCGATCCACCAGATCGTAAAGCGTGATATGCGTTGGTCGTTCCGTGACGCCATCGTGCAGGAGCTTT
>DATIYR010000439.1:0-11642 GCA_035517535.1 Terriglobales bacterium | reverse complement strand
GGTACATCTCATCGTGGCTCTTAACGTAGAAGCTGCTGCCCTGGAACTTCATCCGGTTGGGATCTTGAATGCTCTTGCCGGTCTGAATGCAGACCATCACATCCTGCGCGTGGGCGTCGTCTTCGCAAAGATAGTGGCTGTCATTGGTGGCAACCAGCGGCAGACCCAGATCTTTTTCCAGTTTGAAAAGATTTGGATGTATGCGGTGCTCCATCTCCAGGCCCTGGTCCTGAATTTCAAGAAAAAAATTCTGCCTGCCGAAAATGTCCGCGTAGGTTGCCGCAGCCGTGCGCGCCGCGTCGTACTTGTCTTCCATCAGGAATTCCGCGACTTCACCCTTCAGACATCCCGAAAGGGCAATCAGGCCTTTCGCGTGCTCCGCGAGAAATTGCTTGCTCACCCGTGGTTTGTAATAGAAACCATGAAGTGAAGCTTCAGAGGTGATCTTGACCAGATTGCGATAACCCTCGTCACTTTCCGCGAGCACGAGCAGGTGGTTATAAGTATCGCCTTCGGGAGGAGTGCGCTCAATGCGGTGGTCATGCTTCTTGCAAACGTATAGCTCGCAGCCGATGATCGGCTTGACTCCCGCAGCTTTCGCCGCATTCACGAAATGAACGGCGCCGAAGATATTGCCATGGTCGGTCATCGCCACAGCTGGCATGCCAAGCTCTTTTGCACGATGGCAGAGCTTCTCGACGTCACAAGCGCCGTCGAGCATGGAGTAATCGGTGTGGAGATGCAGATGAACGAATTGGGACATTCTTGTTTAGATTTTACTGTGCTGGGAGTGCGCGGGAAAGCGCGAAGCTACGGCGGATCAGGTGAAAATGCTGTGGATTTTTGGCCAAAAACACAGGGCGGCATTGCTGCCGCCCTGATCGGTCTTTCTGACTCCGTTACGTTCTACTTCGAATACACCAGGTGGTCCCGGCGGTTTTCCTGCCAGCACTGTTCATTGTGCTCGGTGCAGAACGGTTTTTCTTTGCCGTAGCTGACGGTCTTGATGCGATCGGCGGAGATTCCGCCCGCCACCAGCGCGTTCTTCAACGAGCTGGCGCGGTTATCGCCAAGCGCCAGGTTGTACTCGGTCGACCCGCGCTCGTCGCAGTGTCCCTCTATCGTGAACGTGATATTAGGATGCTGCTGCAGGAACGCGACATCGGCTTGAACGTTGGCCTGCTGGTCGGCACGAACATCGGACTTGTCGTAATCGAAATAAATGTCCTTGACATTCTGCGCGAACAGCTCTTCGTCGGTCATCGACGGTTGCTGCGGAGGTGGCGGTGGCGGCGGCGCGTTCACGGTTACGCGAGCGGTCGCGGTCTGGGTTCCACCTGCACCCTTTGCGGTCAGGGTATAAGTTGTCGAGTCAGTCGGGCTCACCTGCTGTGAACCGTTCGCCTGAACCGTGCCGACGCCGTTATCAATGCTAACGTCGGTTGCGTTTGTCGTCTGCCAGGTAAGCGTTGTGGACTGACCTTTGTCGATTGTGTCAGGGCTCGCCGTCAAGGATGCGGTCGGGGCTGCAGGCGGTGGCGGCGGCGGTGGCGGTGGCGGTGCTTGTTTCTTGTGACAAGCGCCCAGGAACATAATCGCGCCAAGCGCGAAGACGAGGGCAAGGCATCGAAGCGTAGCGTGTTTCAATTTTTCCTCCCGAAGTTTCGCGCGGTTTGGAACGCGCGGCTCAATTTATGAGAGCAGGGTTATTGCAAGACATAACAGGAACTCTGCTCTAAATACAAGTATTAAATCTACTTCCAGCTCCAATCCGGTTCGGAATTACTCCCGGAAGTGGTCAACTGCTTCTGGTTAGTGCCATCGGCCAACATGGTCCAAATCTGCAATGAGCCGGATCGGCTGGATTGAAAAACAATGTGACGATTGTCTGGCGACCATGACGGAAAATCGTTTCTTCCGCCATCATGCGTCAACTGCACGATTTGCTTGCTGACCACATCCATGATGTAAAGATCCTGTCCGCCAGGCTCGCCGGGGCCGTAATGCCGCATCCAGGAGAACACCAGGAACTGGCCATTTGGCGACCACGCGGGAGAAACCGCGTAGCCCTGATCCGTCATTTGCTGAATGTTGGTGCCATCCGTCCCCATGATGTAGACCTGCGGCAGGCCGGTACGTCCGCTGACCCACGCGATCTGTGAACCGGTTTTGCGGTTCCAACTCGGAGAAACATCGGGACCTTTGGAATCGGTGATGCGTCGCAGGTTCCCGCCCGATTGATCAACGATGTAAATCTCGGGATCGCCCGAGCGCGAAGAGGAAAAGGCGATCTTTGTGCCGTCCGGCGACCAGGCAGGGGAAAGATTCGTGCCGGCGTAGCGCGGAAAAGCAACCAGGCGGTTCAAATCGAGAGAGAACATCCGGATGATCCAGCCGGAGCCGGTGAACGAGCTGAAGGCAAGCCGTGAACCATCGGGCGAGACGTGGGGCGAGAGAGCGATGGTGCCGAGTGTCGTGATCGGATGCTCGTTCGCGCCGTCGTAATCCATGCCCCAGATTTCTTTGTGACCGGAGCGCGAACTCACGTAATAAATTTGTGTTTCGGCAATGCCGTTGACTCCGCCGCCCAGGCGAAAAATGATTTCGTCAGCGAATTTGTGCGCGATCATTCGGACGGCCTGACTGTTGGCGGCATCGGTGTACTGCTTACCGAGCACTTGCGGCGAAGCGGTGTTCTTAACGTCGTAGAGCCAGCCCTGCACAACGACATTATTTCCAGCTGCGGCGATATTGCCGAACACCAGGTAAGCCGCATTGACCGGTGCGGCGCCCCAGGCATCAAATTTCACGTCCGATGGTGCGCCCACTGGCGCGACTGGGTAGAAGCTCTTCGAGACCATGTCAAAGATGCCGGCGTTATCGAGGTCGTTCCAGAGTGTGTCATTGAACGTCTTGAGCAATTCGGTATTGCGTGGGTCCTGGCTGGAAGCTTTGAAGTCGGGAGCAGCTACACGCGCACGCTCGACTCCGAGGCCGGTCCCGGTTTTGATCCAGTCCTGAGCGAAGGCGGTGCTGGCGAGGAAAATAGTGGCCGTGAGCCACAGGAAAGCAGCGCCGTAGCGAAAGATCAACAAGATAGCATGTATCGTATTACGATAGGATTGCGTTCTCAACAAATGCGTATGCATAGTTTGGTTCCGTTCTCCAATCAAAAGTACGAACCCGCCCAACTTCACTGCAGCAGCAATCTTTAGCGGCTCAAACTCCTAGGAAAAAAATCACTTCTTGTAATCGAACCAGAATTCCACGCTCACCTTATTCCCCGCGTAGTCCGCCGGCAGCGGACCGAATGTGTCGATTCGCTGCACCGCCCTTAAGGCCGAAATATCGAGCGAAGGCACGCCGCTCGACTGTTCAATCTGGATGTGCGTGGGATGTCCGCTGCGATCGATATCAAAGGTCACATACACGCGGTTTGCGTTCTGAATGCGCGGGTCGACTTCATACTTCATCCAGTTTTCTGAAACCTTTTCATTGACCCCCCGCACGTACCATGCGTAGCGCGACGCGAAATCCCCGCCCCCGCCGGAAACACTGAATCCTCCCTTGGCCCCGCCAACATTGAAAATCGCGTAAGGGCCTGCGGCCGGTCCGCCTTCGCCGAAGGGAACAACATTGTTGGCTTCCTGCGGCGGTTGCGGCGGCGGTTTGCGCTCAGTTTCGCTAGGATGAGGGACAGGCTTCTTTTTCGCGTTCCTTGCCGGGATCGGAATCGCGTTCGGTTCTTCTACCGCCGGCTTGGGCTCAGACTTCGAGACGCCCTTGGATTCAGTCGCTAGAATACTTTGTGTCTGCACCGGATTCGACGGCAGCGGAATATTGCTGACCATCGTCACTCCCATCGCACTGCCGGTCCCGCCGGTTCCCCAGGTATTTCCATGACCGCTGTAGGCGATGTAGGCATAGCCGATGATCGCAAGCGTGACTCCAACATGCAGCGCTGCAGATAAGGCGAGATTGTGCCCCCAGCGCTCGTGCTCGAAGAAAATCTCACCGGTGGGCATGGGCCTCAATCGGCTCCGTCACGATGCTGACGTTAGTGATGCCCGACTGTTTGACTGCATCCATCACCGTAGCAAAGGCGCCGAAGGGGACATCTTCATCGGCGCGGAGAAAAATGGACTGATGCTGGGGATCGCGAACCTTCTGCCGCAGTTTATCGGCGATCTCATTAATGTTGATGGGATTGTTTCCCATATACACGCGCTGCTGCTTGTCGATGGTGATTACGATGCGCTCTTCGGTGATTTCTTTCACCGTGCGCGTCTTCGGAACCGAAACCTCAATGCCGGACTGCAGCACTGGGGCGGTAACCATAAAGATGATGAGCAGCACCAGCACTACGTCAACCAGCGGCGTGATGTTGATATCGGCGAGAGCAAGCTGCGTGCGCCCGTTGGGAGCGGTGAAGGCCATTACCGCCGAACCTCCTCGGGAATACGCGAGGCCATGGGCTGGCGCTCGACCGCATTCAACATCTCGAGCGAGAAATCGTCGCAGCGCGCTGCGAAGTCGCGGATGGAACCGCCGATCAGGTTGTAGGCAATGACCGCGGGAATTGCTACGGCTAGGCCGCCGGCAGTTGTGATCAGGGCCTCGGAGATTCCGGGGGCGACGGCGCGGAGGGTGGCCTCGCCGCTGGTGCCCAAGCCGTGAAATGCGTCGATGATGCCCCAGACGGTCCCGAACAGACCAATAAAAGGCGAGACAACACCGGTGATCGCCAGCCACGGCAGGTTGCGCTCGAAGCGGGTCATTTCCTCGGAGGACGCGATCTGCATGGCTCGTTGCACCGCGAGCGGATTGCGCAGGGCGCCGGTCGATCCAACCTGGCGCTCGAATTCCTTAAAGCCCGATTGGAAGACCCCTACGAGCGGACTGGGCCGGAACTGCTCGGACACCGCGCCCATATCCTGCAGGCGCTGTGCGCGGCGGAATACCCGCAAGAAGCGCCCGCTTTGCACGCGAGCGCGTTTGATCACGCTCCACTTGGAAAGAATGATGGCCCATGAGACCAAGCTGAAGGCCAGCAGGATGACTAATACACCCTGGGCAACGGCCCCGGTTTCGCGCACGAGATCAACGATTTCGCCGCCGACAAAGAGAGCAGGGAACGAATAAAGATGCATTGTTTTTACGGAAGCGCCAGGGCTCGATTATAAATCAGGGTTTTCGCGGATTTCTGTGGATGTACTCAATCCATCAATCTAAAAAGTACAAAGCGCCCGGTTGGCACGCGCCACGCATCTTAAGCCTGGTGCGAAAAGTGTGCCAAAATCCGGGAACTCCCTAGTTCCTCTCAGGAGGTTGTATGCCCCACTATGGCCTGTTGCGCGATTATCGGTTCGAAGACCTGAATACTGCTGACGATATTCGCGGAGCCTCAATTTACGGCCGCAACGATGAAAAGCTCGGAAAAGTCAAAGACGTAATTTTTGATCACTCCACGGGAGCAATCAGATACCTTGTCGTCGACGCCGGCGGATGGCTTTCACATAAGTATTTTCTGGTTCCGCCACACCGGCTACACGCGTCGGCCGATCACGACGGCGATTTTGTCATCAATGCGGACAAAGAGCAGATCCAGAATTTCCCACCTTACAACGAGGGTGACCTCGATTCCGAAGATAGGTGGAAGGACTACGAGAAGAAATTTGACGAGGCGTGGTCCAGCGGGCCGGTGCAGCATCGTGAAGGCTCGGATCACGACATTACCCCAACCCCTGACGAAATGCCCGAAGAACCGGGTTCGATTGGAAGCCAGCTTTCGCCGAGTGAGCGGGCGGAGATTGATTCTCGCATCATTCCGGCCGGCGACGATGAAGTTACCATACAAAACAGCGGCTCCGGTATCGGCGGGCGTTGGCTTACGTTTGAAGACCGATTGCGCCAGCGGCGGAGGGACATAACGAGCGCCTGTACGAGTTGCACGGTCGGACCAGCATCGGACCGCTCGGACGATAGTGCCACCCAGGAGCGGAACGCGATTTAGCGTTCAGCCGCGGCAGGGATTGAGGGATCTCGATCTTTGATCGAGATCCCGTTTTCTTGCAGACCTAATTTCGCCTTCGTTAGTCGCCGGCTTTCCTTTGCCTAGCCGTAATTCTGGCATTATGCTTGTGTACCCAGGTAAGACCATGTGCCCTCAAAGCACGGCTTCGGTTCCGGCTGTCAGTTCAGGCGTTTTCCCCAGCCTGATCTTCGTTCATGGCGGGGAGCAGCGGACGCTGTTTCTCGACCACACTCCTTTCAGCATTGGCCGGAAGATAGATAAAGACCTGGTAATCGCCGATCCCCGGGTCTCGCGTGATCACGCCCTGCTCATTTCTGAGAACGGCCAGTTTTTTGTTGAAGACCAGGGCAGCAAGCACGGAACGTTCGTCAATGGCGAGCGCGTGGAACGCCGAGAACTGGGGCGAAATGATCGCCTGGAGTTCGGCGCGCGAGATACGATCTATGCGGTTTTTCATCCGCAGCAAGTAAGTTCAAATACCGCGCGCGATTTTCTGAGCCAAATCTCCGAAATCCAGATTTCGAGCGAAGTCAACGATTTTGAAAAGCTAAAGATGTTTCTGGAAGCGGCCCGCAAACTGAACACCGCCGGCGTGCTGGATGAGATTCTGCTCACTCTGCTTGATCTCACCTTGAAACTGACCGGCGCGGAACGAGGGTACGTATTCCTGAAGAACAAGACCGGCGAACTCCGGCTGGCGGCGGGCCGCAACTCAAAAAGCGAATTGCTGCTCGACGACACGACCATTTCGCATTCGATTCTTGATGATGCACTGCGCTCAAATTCGGAATTTCTGCTGAGCGACACCAGCCGTTCGCTGGATCTCGCGGGGAGGCAGAGCATCGTCGCTTATGATCTGCGGACTGTAATTTGCATTCCGCTGCGCAAACTGCAGGTTCAAACGCGAGGACGCGGCGGCAGCGAACCGTTGCCAACCGGGGAAGCCATGGGCGCGTTATATGTAGATTCGCGCTTTGCTTCGCGCGATATTTCAAAGGTGGGCGGAGATCTGTTGCATGTGGTCGCGACCGAAGCTGCATCGCTGATCGAGAATGCCCGGCTGGTGCAGGCGGAGGAAGAATCGCGGCGCTATCAGCAGGAGTTGGCAATTGCCGCTTCGATTCAGCAGCGGCTGATGGCGGTGAGCATTCCCGAGGTGCCGTTTGCGCGTCTGGATGGAAAGAACCTGCCTTGTAAGGAAATTGGAGGCGACTTCTACGACGCAGTGAATACGGACCAAGGGTTGGCCGTGGTGCTCGCCGACGTTGCGGGCAAAGGCGTCTCGGCGGCGCTGTTGGCTTCAACTTTGCAGGGGATGATCTATTCGCAACTGGTCGCGGGAACTCCGCTGACGGAAATTGTGGCGTCGGCGAATCGATTTCTAACCAGCAAACATATCGGGGAAAAGTATGCCACTGTGATCATTGCGCGCCTTCGCCGAGATGGGGAACTCGAATATGTAAATTGCGGGCATATTCCACCGCTGCTTATCTGCAACGGTGAAGTGATTCGTCCGGCGAATGGGAACTTGCCGGTTGGTTTGCTGGCCGAAGCTAGCTACGAAAGCGATCACTACAGCCTGCATTCGGGCGACCGCCTGGTGCTGGTGACAGATGGTGTCACCGAAGCAGAAAATGCCGCAGGCGAATTTTTTGATAATGACCGGCTCGAAGTCGCCGCAAAGAGCGGCAATATGAAAGAGATCCTCGCCGCCGTCTCCAGCTTTTGTGGCGCCACGCCCCTGAGCGACGACTGTACGGTGGTCGAGATGATGTTTTCCGGTTCCTAAGAACTCACGCCAAGTTTAGAATTGCGCGTTCCGGTGAGGTGCGAATGCGGATTTGTGTGTTTATCGTTCTACTTAGCCTTATTGCCGTTCCCGTTAGCTTTGCGCAATCAGCGGCGAACCCGAGCGATCTCTCGACTCAAAATGAAGACGAGCTCGCGCGCATTGTCGGCTATTCCATGCTCCGCGGCGGCGCATCGCATTTTCTTGAGACTCTCACAGATAGAATTGGCGGACGGATTACCGGTACTCCAGAGTGTCGCGAAACCGCTGAATTGATTCTGAAGACGCTGAAAGATGCGGGATTCGAGAATGCGCATTTCGAAGCTTACGAGATCAATTCTGGCTGGCAGCACGGCCCGGCGACTGGCGAGGTAGTGAGTCCGGTTCATCGCAGCTTGTATATCGCCTCATACGGTTGGGCGCCGGGTACTCCGGGATCGATTGATGTTCCCGTTGTGGATCATGGTTCGAGCGGGGATGGGCAGCGTCCGCTTCCGTCTTCTGTGCGAGGAGCCGCTGTGCTGGTGGATTTAGCCAGCAGCATTAGCTCGACGAACTATGTGGCAACTCGCCTTTTGTTGTCCCGGCAACTTGCAGACGCTGGCGCGGCAGCGATGTTCATCGTTTCCGATAAGCCTGATCGCATGCTCTACACCTCGGCATTTCTCGTATATCCTCGCGGGCCATTGCCAATTATTTCGATTGCAAATGAAGACGCCGCATTCCTTCGCCGTTTACTGGTACACGGCCCGGTAACCATTCGGCTCAATGTGCAGAATTCTTTCAGCAGCGGGCCGGTTCCCGAGCGAAATGTAGTCGCGGAATTGCCGGGATCGGATCCGAGTGGGATGGTATTGCTTACGGCGCATTTTGATTCATGGGACCCGGCTCAGGGAGCCAATGACAACGGTGCAGGGGTCGCGACTGTTCTAGAGGCCGCGCGTATTTTAAGGATGCTGAATGTCAAGTCGAAGCACACGATTCGATTCGTTTTTTTCTCGGGCGAAGAGCAATCGGACTTAGGTTCGCGAGCTTACGTGCAAAGGCATAAAGAAGAATTGAACAAGATTTGGGCCGTGTTCAATACGGATGCAGGAGCGCAGTCGCCGCTGGGTCTGAAGCTCTATGGTCGAGCTGATCTCGAAGCGAGTACGAAGAAGTTGCTGGCGCCCCTTGCTCCTCTTAACGCTAATCGCACATTTCTGGATGCCGACTTCGATTCGGACGAGGAGTCATTCATGGTCGTCGGCGTGCCGGCGTATTCGCTCGCGGTTGAGGAGGGAGACTATCACGTCCGGCACCACACTATCGTTGACACATTTGAGCGAATCGATCCGAAGATGCTTGCTTTGCACACAGCAATGTTGGCGACGCTCGGCTACACATTTGCCAATGCTGATCAAGCACCTGGAAAAAGACTCAGTGCTCCCGAAGTCGGCGAATTGCTGCGGCGCACCGGATTAGAGCAGCTGTACAAATTGGATTATGGCGATGTGAATCCCTACTAGCGCGGCCTGCGAGTCAGTCGGACTGCTCAACTTCGGCTGGACTGGGCGCGGGAGCTTCGGTAACTGGAAGCCGAAACCAGAATACCGATCCGTGGCCCAGTTCGCTGTCGACTCCGGCGCGGCCACCATGGTTCAAGACGATGTGCTTTACGATCGCGAGGCCTAAACCCGTCCCTCCGGCTTCGCGGGAACGCGCTTTATCGACGCGGTAGAACCGTTCGAACAATCTGGGCAGGTGCTCGGAAGAAATTCCCGGGCCGAAATCTCGCACGTAAAATTCAAGTTCGCCCGTGCGCTCGATGGCGCCGATTTCCAATTTTTTCGTGCCTGACGCGTATTTCAATGCGTTGTCAATAAGATTTGCGAAGACCTGATGGATGGCGTCCTTGTCGGCCAAAACATTAAGATCGGGCGACTCGGCAACTTCTATCGTTACGCCCCGGTTTCGCGCCAGCTCGCTGAACGAGGCCTGGGCATCGCGCAGTAAGTCGTGCGCTGAAACCGGAGCTTCCTGCAAGCGATCTTCGCCCGATTCCACTCTGGCCAGGGTGAGCAGATCCTCGGTGAGCCGGCTCATGCGCTGAGCATTCCGCCGGATGATTTCCAGAAACTCGCGTGCCTTAGGATCGGGCAACTCATCCATCAAGGTTTCGGTGTAGCCGATGAGGGAGGTGAGCGGAGTACGGAGCTCGTGAGACACATTTGCGATGAAGTCTCGGCGGGTGCGCTCCACACGGGCGATTTCGGTGCTGTCACGAAGTACGCAAACAGCGCCCCCATCGGGCAGGGGCGCGGAGGTCATCCCGAAGGTGCGGCCAGGAGTAACGGAAAATAAACTGACACTCTGGACTTTTCGCTGCTCCAGTACATCTTCCACCACTCGCAAAAAATCAGGATCGCGGACCGCGCGAATCAGCGGCGTACCCACTGAAATCGTGCTCGCAGCCAGCTTTTTCATTGCCCCGTTAAACCATACGACTTCGCGCTTGGGTGAAACCGCAACCACCGCATCCTCCATGCTGTTGAGCAGGGTTTCGAGCTGGCGTCGGTTGCTCTCGAGATTCTTGAAGCTTTGTTCGAGTCGGCCTGCGGCTTGGTCGAGCGAAGTGGCCAGTCCCGCGATTTCGTCTCTGCCGATATCGTCAATTCGCGCCGACAAATTGCCGGCGGAGATATCTTGTGAAAAGGCAGAAATTCGGCGCAAGCGGCGGGAAATGATTCCCGTGCCGACCAGCGCGATGACAAATCCGGCTAGAAGAGAAACTCCTGCCGCTTCGAACAGTCCCCACCGAAAAGAGCTCTTGAGAGCCGGGCGGCTCACAGAAGATGACGAAGCCTGAAAGGCTCGGCCAGCGAAAAAGTTCACACTCGCCGTCGTTATCGCTACCACCAGTGCGGTAAGAAGAAAAAATTTTAGCAACAGCCGCTTGGTCACTTACGGACCTCGAACATGTATCCAGCGCCGCGCACGGTGTGAATGTGCTTCGGCTTCTCCGGATCACGTTCTATTTTCTCTCGTAAGCGGCGAATGTAAACATCAACAATGCGCGGAGTGACAAAGGCGGTATCGTGCCAAACAGCATCGAGCAGGCTCTTGCGCGTGAAGACCCGCCCGGGATGGGAGGCGAGGAATTCGATCAGGCGGAATTCGGTGGCCGTGGTCACGACGGGTTCGTTGCGCACCGTCAGGCGCATGGCAGCCGTGTCGATGACGATATCGCCGGCGCGGACCGTTTCCTTCTTCATGGGCTGGTCGAAGCGGCGCAGCACCGCTTTAACGCGGGCCACAACTTCTTTAGGGCTGAACGGCTTCGTGATGTAATCGTCGGCGCCGATTTCAAAGCCGCGCAGGCGGTCCGATTCCGCAGTACGCGCGGTCACGAAGACCATCGGGATGCTGGCCAGCGCCGAGTTATTGCGAATTGATTTGGCAACGTCGAGCCCGCTGCTGCCGGGAACCATGATGTCGAGGATTACCAGCGCCGGACGGCGCGCGTGCATTTCGTCGAGAAATCCCGCGCTGGTCGGGAACCAGGAGACGCCGTATCCCGCCGGCTGAAGGTGGTGCTTCAATAGGCCTGCGATATCGGGATCATCTTCCAGGATGAAGATTGTGGGGTTAATGGGTTGAGCCATCCGGTCAACTCCCGGCCATCTGCTGCCCAGCTCCATGGCGAACATCCGCACCTCGAATCCAGAAAATTACATCTTCGGCGATATTGGTCGCATGGTCCGCAACCCGCTCAAGATTCCTGGCGACTGAGAGAGCGTCGAGGGCCTGGACCGCAGCTTCCGGATTGGTCCGCATGGA
>DATIYR010000438.1:0-9274 GCA_035517535.1 Terriglobales bacterium | reverse complement strand
GCGCGGCTTGTCTTGAATTATGACTTGCGGAACGGCGAAGCCCTGTGGCGTGACTTCAACCAGCTGCAGAAATGTCTGCAGGCCGCGCATGACGCCAAGCGTGGTGGGAGCAGTTAAATCTGCGCGACCCGCGCCCACTTCCAGCCGGTAGGATTCGTCTTCCCCGAGTTCCTGCACTTCCTTGCTGGGATGGTCACTGCCGACTGTGAGCACGGCAGTGTTTGAGTCGTTGCCGATGCTGAAATCGATGGCCGTCGATCCGGTGTGGCGGCGAAGGTCGTCGAGGAAAATTTGTGCCGCGCGGCGGAGATGAGGGTCCGAATTATCGCGCAAAGCGACCGTAAAGGAAGACTGAATTACTAGCGGCTGCGAATGGGGCGTGGTCTCAACACTTGCCGGCCAAGGCATCAGGTGAAGAGTTGTAGTGTCCTGCGCGGCAGCAATCGACATTATCGACATTAATGCCAGTATGAGAAAGGCAAGCGTGCAGAAGATTCGCATTAAGATTCCTCGGGTGAAAGGAAGGTTAGAGTTGCAGGATATTAAAAGGATTTAAAAGAGGCAAATCTAGACGAAAGCGGAATGCGGAAGTCGGAAGGAATCTAGAAGTGGCGCGCGAAAGTGAACGCTTTCAAATGAATGCTGCCAAAAGACGCATGGGTAACGCGCCTTAGCACGCTGCCGCAGCTTGCGCGCAATGCGCCAATACCGAGCCCGGAAGGAAGGCGATCGTCGCAGTCAGCTTTTGCATGCCGAGGTCGCCAGCTACACCGACCCATACCACGCGAAATTGAGCCTGCTCCGCGCCCATCCGCACGTCAAGGATTTCACCCACACGCACGCGGCGTGGGACGCCTTGCAGCACCAGGCCGCCGGCACTGAGATTTATGACCAAGGCAGGGCTCGTGAAAGGCTGCCCGTAAGCGTCCATGCCCCAGACGTGGACCGGAAGCTGAACTTCGATTCGTGGGCTCTGGCGGCGATCCATAAAGCCTCCTCGTTCGATCTGCCGCCATTCTGCTTGAGAAACAGCTGTGTGAAAACTTACGCGGGTTACCGTAACCAGGGTACCGGAGTGCCAGAATAAAACTTGTAAATGCAGCAGCTTACGGTCGATCGAGATTCTCTTGCCGGAAAGCTGGACGAGGTAACGGTTCATTAAAGCCCGGGTTACATATTGCAATCCCATAGGAATCATGATACATATTGGCATCCAACAGGAGCGTCCATGCAGCAAAAAACCGAAGTCTGGCTGGGCACACTATCGCTAATGATCTTAAAGACTTTGGGCACCATGGGTCCGCAGCACGGATATGGACTCGCCAGGCGCATCGAGCAGATCAGCGGGGATCGGCTGTTGCTGAATTACGGCACGCTCTATCCCGCGCTGCTCAAGCTCGAACAGGAGGGAGCCATTGCCTCAGAGTGGGGCGTTTCCGACAACAATCGCAGGGCCAAGTTTTACCAGCTGACCCGAGCCGGGAGGAAGCAACTGGAACACGAAACGCGTGAGTGGCGGCAAACTAATGCCATTATGGCGCGTTTCTTAGCGCTTTCGGAGGAGGGCTAATGGGGAAATTCCGAGCCCTATGCTCACAATTCCGAGCCATCATAGACCGAAAAGATTCGGACCAGGATTTGACCGATGAGCTCGAAAGCGTGGTTCAGATGCATGTTGACGATAACTTGCGTGCCGGGATGACTCTTGCGGAGGCGCGCCGACAGGCTCTCATCCGGTTGGGCGGCGTGGAGCAGGTCCGACAGGCAGTGCGCGATCGAACCGGATTTCCATCATTCGAAGGATTTGGGCGTGACCTGAAATATGCGGCCCGCGCTTTATCGCGAACCCCGGGGTTCACCACTGTAGCAATTCTGATCATGGCGATCGGGATCGGCGCGAGTGTCTCTCTGTTTACGGTAGTCCACTCGATTCTGCTACGTCCGTTGCCGTTTCCGCGCCCGGATAGGCTTGTGGCGATCTATAGCCAGGACGATCTCTCAAAACCTGATTCCGACAACAATACGGCCTCGGGTGATTTCTACGACTGGCAGAAATCGTCACACGGATATGAGCAGATGGCCATCTGGCGAATCACGGGTTACAACATGTCCGCCAACGGTGGGCAACTTCCCGAATTCCTGAACGCGGGTGCTTGTTCCTGGAATTTTTTCTCCACACTCGGCGTTGGTCCAGTACTGGGACGATGGTTTACGCCGGCGGATGATAACCTGGGCGCTGCTCGGACGACCGTGCTCTCCTGGAGTTTTTTCGAGCGCCGCTTCAATCGCGATCCCGCTGTTCTGGGCAGCACCATTCGACTCAACGGCCAAATGTATACGGTGATTGGCGTCCTTCCGGCCTGGTTTCAATATCCGGATCCGAAGATTCAGCTGTGGGTGCCATGGCAAATCGGGGCGCCCTCCCATATTTTGTGGAGCCACTACGATCATTGGGGCCATGTAGTGGCGCGCCTCAAACCGGGCGCGTATGCACCTGCGGCGATTCAGGAAATCAGTGCAACGCAGCATCGGATTTATCTTCGCTTCAACGGTACTGGACCGGTCGAGCAGGGTGCGATTGCACGGCCCCTGCTTCAGGACATGGTCGGAGATGTGAAAACGGCGCTGTATGTGCTGCTCGCGGCGGTGGTTTGTCTCTTGCTTATCGCGTGCCTCAACCTCTCCAACCTGCTGGTGGCGCGGTCGGCAGCGCGCCGGAGAGAGTTGGCGATCCGCACAGCCCTCGGCAGCAGTCGGCTGGGCTTGATTCGACAACAATTAATGGAGAGCCTGCTGATCTGTATCGCTGGAGGATTTGCCGGTTTGTTGTTCGCAACGATGGGAACGCATTGGTTGACGTCACATTGGGAAGAATTGCCGCGAGCGTATGGGGTGCGCCTGGACAATACGGCCATTGCATTCGCGCTCGGAATCACACTGCTGGCGGGGATTCTAGCCGGGTTGCTGCCTGCGCTTTCAGCGAGCGGCGGCAATGTCATTTTAGCTCTGCAGGAGGGCTCGCGGGGGATCGGCGGAAGTGCAGCGCGCACGTCGATGCGCAAAACGTTGTTAACCGGTGAAGTGGCGTTGACGGTCGTTCTACTCGTTGCGGCGGGACTGCTCTTCAAGAGCTTTCTGCGCCTTCGCGGCGTCGATCTCGGCTGCACAACAAAAAATGTGCTCACAATGAACTACTTTCTTCGCGGCGACAAATATTCGAAACCCGAACAGATCGTAAGCTTCGACACACAATTACTAGAGAAGGTGCGTCATCTTCATGGCGTAGAAGCAGCCGGGCTGACGAATGTTGTGCCGGGCGACGGCTTTTATGGCGATCATGAAATCTGGATTCCTGAGCATCCAGGTGAGGCGCCCGGCGAACACCATTTCGCGGCGTACCGCACCGCCGATCCCGACTATTTTTCTACCCTCGAAATTCCTCTGATCCGAGGCCGTTTCTTTTCTGAAAATGAACGACTCGATCATGACAAATATGTGATCGTGAACCAGGAACTCGTGCGGGAATTTTTTCCTGCAGAGGATCCGATTGGCAAGCATCTGCGCGTGGAGTGGCGGACTCCGGAGGGAGAAAACTACGAGATCGTCGGAGTGGTTGGCGATACCACTTATCAGATTGGCCGCGATGTAACTCCCATGATGTGGTTTCCGATTTTGGGAGGAATTCCCGGGAATTCAGGCGACTCTGCATTGGTCGTGCGCGGCGCAAAAGATGTGATGTCGCTAGCAACGCCGATCCAAAAGATAATTGCGAGCCTCGACCCTGAGCTTCCAGTCAAGAACATTCTGACAATGGAACAGATCGTGGGCGAGTCCACAGCAACTTCCAGTTTTACCGCCACTCTGGTTCTGAGTTTTGCGGGATTGTCTCTACTGCTGGCTGCGGTCGGGCTTTATGGTGTGCTGGCATACCTCGTAACTCAGCGAACGCCAGAGATCGGCATTCGCATGGCTTTAGGGGCAGAGCGAGAAAGTGTGATGCGACTGATGCTGCTGGATGGATTGCGACCGGCGCTGATCGGGCTTGGCTTAGGAATAGGCGCTAGTCTCGCCGTCACCCGACTCATACGGTCTGTGCTTTATGGCACAAGTCCGCTTGATGCGTCCGTTTTCCTGGGGGTCATTGTCATTTTGCTGCTTTCCTCGATTGCGGCGTGTCTTCTCCCTGCTTGGCGGGCCGCGCATATCGACGCGGTGAATGCCCTTCGGGCGGAATGAGGCATCGAGATAACATGAAGTTCTTCGGAGGGACAGGGTTTCCGACCAGGTAAAAATACAGGAGACTCAGTCCAGGTCAGGCATGGAGCACGCGCCGGGGCCGCGTGGATCACCGCAAGTGCCGCACCCCCCGGAAGGTATGCTGCCCGAAGCCGAGCTCCTGGCGGAAACGGCAAAAACTGAAAGCTGTGGCGACAGGCTCTTGCTGTGGCACTTTGGGCAGGAAGGCTTTTCTTTACCTAGCACCAAAGCCTCGAATCGATGGTCGCATTCTTTGCAGGAATATTCAAAAATCGGCATGGTGTCTTCTCGGGCCAGGAATATTAATCAATATACGACAGACTTAGACGCTTATACAGTCCCGACCCGATTTCACCAACTCTGGTGGAGTGCTACAGTCTATTCAACCTATTTTGAGCTTCCCAACAGCTCATACAAGCGCCTTACTCCAGCAAGGCGCTTTCTTTTTGTCTGGGATTTGCACTTCTGTTTCGCATCGAACACTAATGTCGCTTCTACTCTGAGTCAAGAAGATTCGTAAGTGGCAGCTGGATTTTTACTCAGCGGAACTGGAAACTGTTTCTCAGGTGCTTCGAAATCACCCGGTGTTATGCAGTCCCGCCGCGATTCCGTTGATGGTTGCCGCGAGAGCGTAGTTCAGATCGTCCGAGTTATCTCCCGATTGTTTTCTACGGAGCAAATCGACCTGGATCAGGCTCATGGGGTCGACGTACGGGTTGCGCAGGCGTATGGATCGCGACAGGACGGGATTTTTCTCCAGCAATTTTTCTTGTTTCTTGACGAGAAGCAGCATGCGTCGCGCCCGCTCAAATTCATCGGAGATGAGGTTCCAAACCCGTTCACGCAGATTCTGGTCGCGAACCAGCGAAGCATAAAGTTGCGCAATCGCGAGGTCGGCTTTCGCCATGGCCAGTTCGACATTTCGGATCAAATCATTGAACAGCGGAAACTGCGTCATCATCTGCTGAAGTTGCTCCTCGCACGTGCGGCCACCTGCCGCGAAACGTTCCAGAGCATGACCGACACCGAACCAGGCAGGAAGGGCATGCCGGCTTTGCATCCAGCCGAAGACCCACGGAATTGCACGCAGGTCCTCAAGCCGTTGGCTTGCGGACCGCCGGGCCGGCCGTGAACCGATGCGCGCATGCTCGAGTTCATTCACCGGCGTCGCCTGCTCGAAGTAAGGGAGAATGTCGGCATTTTCCGCGATGTGCTTGCGATAAAAACGGAATGCATCCGCCGACAATTGCTCCATAATTTCTTCCCATGGTTTGTCGGCATCGGGAGATCTTCCATCCGGCCGAGTGAGAGCTTCGAGCGATGCCGCGATCATGATCTCCAGATTCCACTCGGCCAGGACCGGGTCAGAATATTTCCAGTTCAAGACTTCGCCTTGCTCAGTGATGCGAATCTCGCCGGAAAAGTCCCCAACCGGCTGCGCCAGGATCGCAGCATGCGTTGGCCCGCCCCCGCGTCCTACAGTGCCGCCGCGTCCATGGAATAGCCGCAGCTTAATGCCGTGCCTTCGCGCGCACTCGTGCAAAGCGCGATGCGCCTTGTACAGCTCCCAAATGCTGGTGAGCATGCCGCCGTCTTTATTGGAGTCAGAGTAACCGAGCATCACCTCCTGCCAACCGGACCACGATTCCACCAGTTTCCGGTACTTGGGATCGCTCCATAAGCTGTCCATAATTTCGCCAGAAGCGCGAAGAGATTGGATGGACTCGAATAGCGGAACTGGCATCAGTCCGGGGTCAGTTTCCGATCCTGCGAGTTCCACTCCTCCGAGCCTGGCCAGTTCGATGACCGCATAGATGTCCTCTGCCGATTCAACTCCGCTGATTACGTAATTGCGGACAGCGGCGGCGGGAAACTCCTTTTTCCATTCAGTAATGCCGCGAAACACATCGATGATGCGGTCTTTCTCTGCGGAAGATCGATCCGGAGAATCGAAAGTCGTTCCCGATTCGTGCGAACCGCCGACAAACGCCGCGCGCGAAATCTCTTCAATCGCCGCACGATGTGCGTTTGCATGTTGGCGAACGTCGAGGGTCGACAAATAGAAACCGAATGTGTGCACTTTGCGCAAAAGCGGGTCGAGAAGAAACTGCGCCAGATTTTCGCCATGATTCTCGGTTAGACTTCTGTAGACAATCGAAATATCTGCCTCGAATTCGTTCGCTGAAGCATAGGCATTCTCGTGCGAATCGCGCGTGTGCCGGAGCCGCACCACCACGTACGCCAGAAAGCGCCGGTAGAGTTCCGTGGGAGAAATTCGTCCCAGCCGCGCGGGTTCTTCCCCCATTCGGTCGGCGTATTCACTAAGCTTTTGCTGAAATTCCTTCGAAACCGCAACCTGCCTGCAGGATGAGCTCAGCGGACCAATGATGCGCTCAATATCGGCAATGTAATGCCCGAGGATCGCATTGCGCGCCCGTTCGAGCGCTTCGCGCGTGCTCTCAGGCGTGACGAAGGGATTGCCGTCACGGTCGCCGCCAATCCATGACCCAAAGGAGAGCACCTCCGGGACCTGCACCGCGCACAACTCCTTTCCATAAACCTCAAGAAATGATTCGCGAATTTCGCGATAAAGGCGCGGCAAACTTTCGAAGATCGAGAGCGGATAATGGTCTAAGCCCATGCGAATCTCGTCGGTGACTTGCGGCTTTACGACGCGGACTTCATCCGTCTGCCACCATGCCGTGATTTCCGACGCGATCGCGGTTTCGAGTTCCAGGGCCTCGATTACGGGCAGGGGCAATCGATCAAGCAGTTCCAGATATCGCGCAATGCGGCGGCGCTTTAACAATACTGTGCGCCGCGCAACTTCGGTTGGGTGGGCAGTGAACACCGGCGTGACTTTCACCCGGCGCAAAGCTTCTTGTGCCTCGTCAGCGCTCATGCCTGCTTCCCGCATTCGCAAGAGCGTTCCGCGAAATGAGCCCGGAAGCGGTGACTGATCGGGATTAAGCTTGCCCGCGCGCCGCCGCCGCTTGCGGTGGTTGGTCTCAGCAAGGTTCGTCAGCTCAAAGTAAGTCGCAAATGCCTTCGCCACCCGATAGGCGTCCTCAATCCTAAGTCCGGCCACAATTTCTCGCGCCTGCTGCATTTCCTCCGGGCTCGGGTGTGCGCGCGCCGAGTGTGCCCGGGATTGAATCAGCAGCCGTCGCAGTTGTTCGACAGTTTTGAAAACCGGCTCGCCCGCTTGCGCTACTAGAACTCGGCCCAGCAGAATGCCGAGCGAGCGCACATCGCGGCGCAGTGGAGCTTCCTTGGTGCGGTCCTCCGTCGCGGCCGTCAGCTCAGTCAGCCGTGCGGACTGGTCCTCCGCCGCCCATAATGAAGGTTCCGGCATTTGCTTTGGCATCCATAGTAAACGATGATTTTCAGCTACTTGCCCCGAAGATTCTGATACTGTGCTTTCGCGCTTGCGAGCACGGGCGAGAGCCGGAATAATGAGTGGAAGCATGAGCCAGGAAAGAGTGTTAATCGTCGAAGACGAAGAGAACGAGCGCACCGGTCTCGCGGAATTGGTGTCCGCATGGGGGTATGCCGCCGAGACCGCGCGCGACGGCCAGGAGGGATATGAAAAAGTCCTCGCCTGGTCGCCAAACATCGTGATCAGCGATTTGAAGATGCCGCGCATGAGCGGCATTGAATTGCTGGAGAAAATCGCAGGCGAGAGCAAGACGGTGGCCGTGATCGTCGTGACCGCGCAAGGCAGCATTGATAGCGCGGTTCAGGCGATGCGCATCGGCGCATACGATTACATAACGAAGCCGATCGACACCAGCCGCCTGCACACCATACTGCAGAACGCCTCGGCTTTGCTGGGCACGCGCGTCGAACTCGAAGCCACTCGCCGCAAGCTGCGGGATTCCGGTTCGCTGGGATCGCTGATTGGCCCGTCCAAGAAAATGCAGGAAATCTTTCGCCTGATCGAAATGGTGTCTCCCAGCACCGCGTCGGTCTTAATTACCGGCGCGAGCGGCACCGGGAAGGAATTGGTTGCGCGCACAATTCACGAGTTGAGCCCACGGCGGCCGAAACCGTTCGTCGCGATTAATTGCGCGGCCATTCCCGAAACTCTGATCGAAAGCGAAATTTTCGGTCACGAGAAGGGTGCGTTTACCGGCGCGCTCGAACGCCGCACCGGCTGCTTCGAACTGGCCGAAGGCGGAACGCTCTTGCTGGATGAAATTGGCGAAATGCCGATCGCTACGCAAGCCAAGCTGCTGCGCGTGCTCGAAGACCGCAAGCTCCGGCGCCTGGGAAGCAGAACCGAAACCACGGTTGATGTGCGCGTTCTTGCCGCCACCAACAAGGTCCCCGAGGAGGCAGTTTCGCGCGGGGAGCTGCGCAACGATCTTTATTATCGCCTGAACGTCTTTAACATCCACATGCCCAATCTTCGCGAGCACCGCGAAGACATCCCTGATCTGGTGCAGGCGCTTCTTACAGATATGAGCGACAAGCACGGACGGCGGGTGGCGACCGTGAGCGAGGCAGTACTCAACGCACTGCGAAATTACAGTTGGCCGGGAAATGTTCGCGAACTGCGCAATACGTTGGAACGGGCGGTGATTGTCTGCGAAGGACCAGTAATTGAGACCAAGCACCTGCCGCCGGGATTCGGTCACGCGCCGGTGCGTCTCGCTGAAGACGATAGCGATTCGATCCGTGTTGGCGTGGGGACTACGGTGGGCGAGGCGGAGCGACTGCTTATCCTGAAAACCTTGGAGTCGACCAACAACAACAAAACTCGCGCCGCTGAAATTCTCGGGATCAGCCTGAAGACGCTGCACAACAAATTGAAAGAATATGGCAGCGCTGGAACTGATGGGGCGCGAGGTGAAAAAGAGGACAAAGAGGAAGCTGAGGAAGTCAAAGAAATCTAATGCTCCAACTCACGCCCTGAGCACGATACATAAGGAAGTAATTTATCTTTCATGCGCCGCAGGACCCAAATCGTACTTGCCATAACTTTTATGGTCGCCGCGATTGTGTCTGGCGCTTC
>DATIYR010000437.1:0-24219 GCA_035517535.1 Terriglobales bacterium | reverse complement strand
TCTGATCAAAAATCATGGCGGGAAAACCGTTTTCTTCGCGCGCTTCATCTTCGGGCTGCGCACAATCGCCGGGCCCCTCGCCGGCAGCCTGGAAATGGAGTGGCGGCGCTTTCTGAAATTCAACTTCCTTGGTGCTGCGTGTGGGGATAATGGTCGCCGTCGGATATGCATTCTCGAATGAGTTCAATACGCTGCTCGGGTACATCGAGAAGGCAAGTTGGGCAATATCTGGTGGACTGCTTCTGACGGGGTATTTAGTTTGGCGCCGGCAGAAGCACAGGTATGCGGACGATCACCGGAAAGCTGCTTAATTATGCCGCCAGCCTTGCGCTTCGAATCGAAGGGACAACCGATAGTAGACCCGTGGTTGCAGTTCGCGTTCTACGCGGTCTTGTCCTTGCCCAATACCTGGTCAGTAATTTTTTGAACTGCGGTTTCGGCCGCCTCGCGCCCAATGCGTTCTCCCATTTCGCCGGCTCTTTCCTTTATTGATTCAGCTGCCTGCTGCGCCTTGCGCTCGGCGAGTTCCCGCGCTCTTTCAGTCAGTCTGTGACGGGTCTCTTGACCCGAAGCTGGTGCGAAGAGTACGGCCAGCCCGAAACCGATTCCAAGTCCAAGTAGAAATTTCATTCGCCTCCTCCGTCCATTCCATATGAGATTACTACCTTCGCAGCGGCGTTGCGCTTCTCTCCAAGCGAATGCCGCTGCGTTGCAGCCGCAACCTGCGGCCCTCAAACCGAAGACGACCTATTTATACGCGCGGCATCTGAAAAACATTAGCGCGTCACGGAGGCAAAAAGATGGCAGACCTTGCATACAGAAATGAAGCTTTTTCGTACCCTGCGAATCGAACCGCCTGGAGTGCGATTTGGATCGGGGTATTTTCGTTTGTCGCAATCTGGTCAGTATTCGGCATATTAGGTGAGGCGATATTCGCCAGTTCGGCTAGTCCCAATGCAGCCCATCCGGTTACAGGGATGTCCGCCGGAATGGGAGCATGGGCGACGATTCTCACGATCATATCCATGTACGTCGCTGGCCGGGTTACCGGTCACTTCTCAGAGATCGACGACCGTAACGGCAGAATCATGCACGGCATGGCCATGTTTGGGCTGTCCGTTATTGCTGTGATCGTGATGGTGATCCTCAGTGGGACCGCAATCTCCGGGGGCAGCGACGTTCCGGGTGGACCTCACAGTTCCTACATGCTGACCGTGTTTGCAGATGTGGGCTGGATCGGCTTTGTGGCGTTGTTCCTCGGATGGCTCGCCGCCATGGGTGGCGCTGCACATGGTGCTATTCGGCACGCGGCATCCGCCGGCAACACCAAAGTTCGCGATATTCGACCAGCAGCGTAACGGTTCCGCCAGGGAGGGTTGTGCGTTTTGGTCAAACCTTCGGCGAGGTTTTACAATCGAAGCAGCTGTCTTTCGCTATTCTGAGAGTTAGCTGACGTTCGGACTTGAAGCAAGTGCGCCACAAAAAAATCTCGCCGGTATCGGTTCTTCTGAAAACGTCCACCCTCCCAGTTCTGTTGGTGGTGCTTGCCACTCTTTGCCCGGCGCAAAACATTTCTCTTCCCAAGAACTCGGAGCCGGTCACGCGCGCCACCCTTGCGAACGGAATGCGCGTCGTAATCATTCCGAACAATTTGGCTCCGGTTGTAACGGTTGAAGAGAACTACCTCGTCGGCGGCGATGAAACACCGGCCGGCTTCCCCGGCATGGCCCATGCGCAGGAGCACATGGCGTTTCGCGGGTGCTCGGAGCTTTCCGCCGACCAGATCGCCGCCATCTTCGCCCAGATGGGCGGAGACAACAACGCCGACACGCAGCAGAACATTACGCAATATTTTGAAACCGTGCCGGCGCAGGATCTCGACATCGCTTTGCGCGCCGATGCGGATTGCATGCGCAACATCGCTGACTCGCAGGACCAATGGGCGCTCGAGCGCGGCGCCATCGAGCAGGAGGTCTCGCGCGATCTCTCCAGTCCAACTTACAAATTCCTGGTTCAGTTAGATAAAGATATTTTCGCCGGGACGCCCTACGAGAACGATCCGCTCGGCACTCGTCCTTCCTTCGACGCGACCACCGGTGCAATGCTGAAGAGCTTTCAGGAAAAATGGTATTCGCCGAATAATGCGATTCTGGTAATCACTGGGCAAGTCGATCCCGCAAAAGCACTCGCGACCATCAAGCAACTCTACGGAGACATTCCTAAGAAAGAACTTCCGTCGCGCGCTGAAGTCAACCTCCAGCCAGTAAAGACGGAGCACATAAATCTGCCGAGTGATTACCCGTACATCATCAGCATCATCGCCTTCCGCATGCCTGGCACTGATAACGCAGACTATGCGGCCAGTCGTGTGCTCAGCGATGTGCTTGCCAGTCAACGCGCAGATATTTACGGATTGGTTCCCGCAGGCAAGGCTCTCGATGCGGGATTCGAACTAGGTGAGACGTATCCCAAAGCGGGCGCGGCTTTCGCATACGCGGTGATTCCTACAACCGGCAATTCTTCGGCGATCGAGCAGTCTCTCCAATCGGTGATCGACAATTACGCCAAGAACGGTGTTCCCTCGGACCTGGTCAGTGCGGCCATACGAAGTGAAGTGGCGTCGTACGAATTCGAGCGAAATTCAATTCCGGGGCTCGCGTCGCTATGGTCGCAGGCTCTCGCCGCCGAGCAGAGAAATTCGCCGGAGGAAGACGTCGAAGCGATCCAGCGCGTGACCGTGCAGGACGTCAACCGCCTGGCGAAGCAATTACTGGTCAGCCAAAATGAAGTGACCGGAACGCTTGTGCCCAAGCCATCGGGCCAGCCGGTTGCGAGTAAAGGATTCGGCGGCTCAGAAAAAGTCACACCCACTCCGACCAAACCAGTTCCTCTGCCGCAATGGGCGCAGGTTTTGACGCAATCGGTGCAAGTTCCCAAGTGGGACCTGCACCCGGTAGAAACCACGTTGCCGAACGGAATCGACCTGATCGTTGAAACCGAGCACCTCACGCCGACGATAACTGTTACCGGCGAAATTCGTCACAACGCCGATCTCGAAACTCCGCAGGGACAGGAAGGTGTGAGCGATGTGCTCGACGGCTTGTTCTCTTACGGCACCAAAACGCTGGACCGGCTGGCGTACCAGAAGGCACTCGATGACATAGCGGCAAGCGAAAGCGGAGGTGAAAGTTTTTCGCTGCAGGTGCTGAAACAATTTTTCGACCGCGGCCTGCAATTGCTGGCCGAAAACGAATTGCAGCCTGCGCTTCCGCCGGAAGCGTTCAAAGTAGTGCAAGAGCAAACCGCGCAATCCGTTGCCGGATTGATGGAAAGCCCGGATTACCACGTTGACCGCGCTTTGCTTGCCGGGTTATTTCCTCCGCATGATCCTGAACTCCGCGAGCCGACTCCGCAGAAGGTTTCTTCGTTAACTTTGGAAGATGTGCAGAACTACTACAGTAAGAGTTTCCGTCCTGACCTGACGAAGATCGTGATCATCGGCGATATTTCGCCGGAAGAAGCCAGAACTGAAGTGCTCCAGTGGTTCGGTACATGGAAAGCGGAAGGCCCTAAACCGGATGTGGATCTGCCGTCCGTTCCTCGCAATCAATCTTCAGCCAGCGAAGTGCCCGATCCGACTCGCGTCCAGGATGAGGTCACGCTATCAGAAGAATTGCCGATGAACCGCTTCGATCCCGATTACTATCCGCTGCAGCTCGGTAATCACATTCTGGGTGGCGGATTCTACGCCACGCGGCTTTATCGCGATTTGCGTGAAAAAACTGGGTACGTCTATAACGTTTCCGAATCACTTGCCGCCGGCCGCACTCGCACTCGGCTCACGGTTTCGTACGGTTGTGATTCCGTAAATGTTTCGAAGGCACGCGCGCTGGTCGTGCAGGATCTGACGGCCATGCAAACGACTCCGCCATCTCAAGGCGAGATGCAGCAAGCCGTCGCCATGCTGTTGCGCGAAATTCCTCTGGCTGAATCGAGTGAATCAGCAATTGCTGACGGCCTGCTGGCGCGCTCCGTGGTTGGCCTGCCGCTCGATGAGCCCGTACGCGCAGCCGAACGCTACAAGTCACTCTCCGCCGAACAAGTGCAGGCAGCTTTCGCGAAATGGATCCGGCCGTCTGATTTCGTGCAGGTCGTTGAAGGCCCAGCGCCGAAATAAGATCGACAACTCGTCATATCAATTGTAAGTTTGGTGAAGCTGCTCGCAATTCGCTTGCTTTTGTAGACCATCATTTCAACTGCTGTAGGTATGCGACGAGCGCTCGTGTATCTTTGCCGTTGAAAGCAGTCAGGTCCGGCATTTCCGACCCGGGCTTGAATGACTGCGCGTGAGTTACCCAAGCTTCCAGATTGGCAGTATCGTTCGCCCAAGAATTCGCTCCAATGCGCCGGCGGCTCGCCAGGTGCGTTAGATCAGGTGCGACCAAGCCGTGCGCTTGTGTACCGCGGATTTCGTGGCACAAGGCACAAGCTGCACCCATGAATACGTCCTCACCGTGCAAAGCTTCCGGCGTCGTCGGAGTATCGGCAGGTTGCACCTGCTGCGAATACCACGCCTCATATTCTTTCTCCGGTTGGGCCACGACCAGAAGCAACATGTGAGCGTGCTGTTCTCCGCAGTATTCGGCGCATTGGCCGGAATAGACCCCGGGGTGATTCGCCTCAATCCGGATGTAGTTGCGCTGCCCGGGGATGAGGTCGACCTTCCCATGCATCGTCGGCACCCAGAATGAATGAATGACATCCGCGGTCTCGAGTTCGATATCGATATTCTTGCCAACCGGGATGTGGATCTCGTTTGCAGTGGTGAACTGCTGGTCCGCGGGTTCTCGCAGATAGGTCACCTCCCACCACCACTGGTGTCCGATGATGCGAATCTCGGGATGATGGGAGTAATCGCCGTCATCAACCGGAAAGTTCCGCAAGTTAACCAGATCCAGGATGAAGAATGCCGAGAGCACAGCAAATGGGATGATCAGCCCTCCGACGATGATCCACTTCTGGCCGCCGCCTTCATCCCAGGGCTCGTGAGTAGCGAGCGAGCCACGCCTGCGTGTCGCCGCCCACGCCAGCAGTATCCACATGGTGAGTGAGACCAGGCAGAACGTGATCAGCACTGACCATTCCACCCACGCAATGTTCGCCGATGCCGTCCCCCCCGGATTCAACGTAGAGCGTGGCGTCGCGCACCCGCTCGAGATCAGCAGGATGGCGGCATTTGCCGCTGCGGCGAATTTCAGTGCTCTGCTCACTCGGTCGCCCTTTTGACTTCAGGTTGTGCCGGAACGCTGGGCGGATCGGGTTCATCGGGAGTGCGCATCGATTTGATATATGCGACCAGCTTCCATATCTGGTCCTGGGGAATTTTCGTTCCCCAGGCCGGCATGCCTTTTGCTCGGCCTTCAGCAATCGAGGCGAAAACGTGAGCATCGTCGCCGCCATAAATCCATACCGGGTCGCGCAGACTTGGGCCCATTCCGCCGCCTCCGCGTCCGCCGTGGCAGCCGGAGCAGTTGTACCAGACGAAGAGGCGCCGGCCTTCTCTGAGCGCGATTTGATTGCCAATGTAGGGATCCGTGGGAAGGTTCAGCGGCACCTGGGGACCGGGAATCGGGCCGACCGGGATTTTAACCATGGGCGGAGCCGACGATGCCGTCGCGTTCGTGACCTGTTCGTTGCACCCCAACGCACAAAAAAGCAGCACGAATGCGGCGAGCGCAGCGATCGTTCTTTCCATTCGGCACCTCATTTGCACGTACTCGGAGTGGGATCTGACGGCAGAAGCGGAACTCCATAGCTCACCAGCAGATCGTGTATCTGGCTCCGCCGCTGCGCGATTTCGGAATTCAACTGCTGAAGCAAATCGGATTCGCCCCGGCGAACTCCCATCGAAATAGCGAACTCCACCGGAAGTGCGGTGCGAAGGCTCGCGGCGCAGATGGGGGTAAGCTTGAGCGGCACGCTCGATTGGTGGGCAAAATATCCCGCCAGCGGTCCCCAGGCGATGGACACATCCACATCGCCGCGCGCGACGGCGCGAATCAACTCAGCGGAAGGATTTTGCCGCCCAAGGTTTCCGAAAATGCTGTAAGCGACGATGTTGTGAGTGATGCCGCGTAAGGCGAGCTCTTGCGCGGCAGGCGTGAACCCATCGTCGACAACATGCAGACCAATGCGCAGCGTGTGAAGCGAGGGATCATCGAACGAGTCAACGCCAACATTGCGGTCGCGCCGGCTCACGAAGACGTAGCTCGATCGGTAGTAGGGCTGAGTGGCTGTGACCAGCTCGTCTCCGTTCGAAGGAACTCCCATGACCGTGTCGCAGGCGCCACGGCGAAAAATTTTGTGCGCCAAAGTTGGGCTGGCAGGCCACCATACATACTTCAAATTGCGGCCGAGATCGTGCGCAACCATTTCGGCGAGTCTGTTTTCGAAGCCTTGGCCTTGGCTGTTCGAATAAGGCAGATTGTTTCCATCCGCGCAGACCCAGAGGTCCGGCGGGCTCGCCCAAGCCAGATCCGCGGCGAACAGTGCGACGGTGAATGCGACAACTCTAAAGGCCGAAGACATAGAGCATATCTCCCGGCCCGGTGTACTGCTTGATGCCTTTCATCGCGCCGGTGATTCCGAGCGCGGCGTAGGGATCGTCGAGTGAAAGTGAAGGAAAGGCGGCCGCGCCCATCCAGCCACCAATACCGGAGTAGATCGCGACGTACTGTTTTCCATCCGCGCCCTTGAACGTGATGGGGTCGCCAACGATTCCTGATCCCAGCTTCATCTGCCAGAGCACCGCACCGGAATGCGCGTCGACTGCGCGGAACCAGCCTTCCATCGTGCCGTAAAAAACCAGGTCACCGCCGGTCGCCAGCACTCCGCTATAAAGTGGAAATTTGTCGTCCTTTACACCCCAGACTTGCTTTTCGGTCGCGAGGTCCCAAGCCACCAACTCGCCTTGATAGCCGCCCGGTCCGGGATACATGGTTGTGCTTGATCCCAGAAATGGAGTTCCCGCGATGTAGTTGGCTTCGATTCCTTCATGGTCCATGCAGGTGTTGTGCGCCGGGATGTAAAGGTAGCCGGTGCGCGGCGAGAGCGCAGAAGGAACAAATTCCTTCGCGCCGGTTGAAGAGGGACACACCTGACGTGCGATCACATTGGTATGCGTGACCTTGGCAGGATCCACGTCGGGTAATCCGGTCTTCAGGTCATAACCCTTGGCCCAATTCACCGGCTGAAATTTCTCGGCGGAGAGTAATTCCCCGGTTTCGCGATCAAGTACAAACACGAATCCGGTCCGCCCGGGATGGATGAGCAGCTTGCGCATCTTGCCCTGCCATTCCATGTCGACGGGAATGTTCTCCATAATTTCGTCGTAGTCCCAGGCATCATGCGGCACGATCTGGTAAGCCCAGACGGCTTCGCCAGTTTCCGGCTTGCGCGCGAAGATCGTAATCCCCCATTTGTTGTCCCCCGGGCGCAGGTCTGGATTCCATACACCGGGATTCCCCGTACCGTAAAAAATCAAATCAGTTTCAGGATCGTAAGAAATCCATCCCCACACCGTCCCTCCGCCAAGCTTCCAGCCATCGGGCGGAAAAGAACTAACACCGAGATCTTTGCCCTGATCTTTTTTGTAAAAGGGCTTGAAGTTCGGGCCGATGAGGACGTCTTTGTCAGGCCCGGTGCTATAGGCGGTCCAAAGCTCTTTACCAGTCTTCAGGTCCAGACCGACGACTTTCCCGCGCACTCCTAATTCACCACCGGCGTCACCTGTAATCACGACGTTCTTCACGATGAGAGGCGCGCCGGTTGTGGTCTCACCGATGTTGATATCGCCGACCAGAGTCCGCCAGACCTCGATGCCGGTTTTTGCATCAACCGCAACGATGTGGTTGTCGAGGGTGGCATAAACAATTTTTCCGTCTCCATAACTCGCGCCGCGGTTGACAGTGTCACAACAGGCGATGCCTTGTGACCTCGGATCAGGACGAGGCTCATATTTCCATTTCATCGGGAAACCGGGCTTGGTGAGGTCCAAAGCGATCAGATAGTTGGGGAACGGCGTCACGACGTACATCGTCCCGTTCACCACCAGCGGCTGCCCTTCATGGCCATGCGGGATTCCGGTCGACATGGTGCCGATAATTTTCAGGTTGTTCACGTTCTTTGTGTTGATCTGGTCGAGAGGACTGTAGCGAGTGTTGGCGTAATCGCCGGCAGGCAGCGTCCACTCGCCATCCGGCACCGGGCTTACAAGGTGAATGGAAGAGAGCGCTCCGGGAATGGACGTGGTGGTGCCTTGCTGCGCCGTCGCGAGTGAAGTCAACACCAGTGCGCTCAAAAGGATGAACATCGTTCGTTTCACCCAGTTAGTCATTCCTTCTCCTTACCGCAACGTGTAGAGATAGGCGGCCACGTCGCGCGACTGCTGTTCCGTCAAGCCCAGGCGGGGCATTGCGGTTCCGGCTTCGATGGATTGTGGATTTACGATCCACTGCACCAGGTTCTCGGGAGTGTTTGCCACTTCTCCCGCAATGAAAGTGCGCTCGCCAAAATAGTTGAGTGGCGGCCCGACTAACCCGCGCGCATCGTGAATTCCGGGAATCATGTGGCATGCGCCGCAGCGGAACTGGGCAATCAGCTGCTTGCCATGTTGTGCATCGCCGCCGGTCTCGATGTTGTATCCCGGCGTGATTTTTCCGCCGGTACACGCTAACGACGTGACCAGCGCCAGGCCTGCGATGGCTGCCATGCCATACCAGATCTTCATCTTCCCCTCACACAAATCCCGAGAAGATAAACCGGGATTGAAAACCAGATGATCCCGACGCCGAGCGTGATGCTGATGACCACTCCGAGCAGCGCCATGAACTGCTTGCGTCCCCGGCCTTCGGCTTCGATGAAGCTTTCGCTCCGGGAGAGCTTTCGCCAGTTGCTAAAGGAAATCAGACCTCCTGCCGTGGCCATTGCGAGTAACCCGAAGCTGATGAAGCCAAGCAGAATCCGCATGCCGGTTGTGGAGAATACAGGCGAACCGCCTTCGCCGCCGATGCAGGCAAACCATGCCAGGGTGGCGTCCAGGAAACCGGCCAGGATCCAGGCCAGGGCCGCGCCGGAAAAGCCAAACCACAAGCGCTTCGGTGATACATCTTCCGGTCCTGGGAGATTTGCCTTGCTGTTCATTGGAGTGCGTTGTAGATGTTAGGCGCCACGAAGAGCAGCGCCACAATGAAGATCCAGACCGTATCTACGAAATGCCAATACATCGCTACGTTCTGGTAAGGCCGGTGGGGGGTATAGACTGCCGGTTGCCATCGCGGCATCACCAACACCCAAATCAACATCAGCAGTCCGAAAGTGACGTGTGACGCGTGCAGGGTGGTGATGGTGTAGTAAATCGATCCATACGAATCAGTTTGCGGCGTAAGATGCTTCAATTCCTCCATGTCATCCAAGACTGTAAGCACCAGGAAGAGAATGCCGAGCAGGATGGTGCCGATCAGCGCGAGACGAGCAGCCCCGTAGCGGCGCTTTTTGAGTTGCTGCTCGCCCCAATACAACACACCGCTGCTGCTTAGCAACACTGCCAGCATCGGCAGCGCGTAGTGCAACCTCGGAGGCATTTCGCCGCGCCATTGGGCGCTGCGCTTATCGGTGTAGTAGTAAGCAAAAAAGAGAACGAGAAACAGCGCTGCTTCGGTGGTAATAAATAAAGCCATACCGAAAGTGCCGCGTTTATCATCAATGCGCCGCACCGGCGGGGGTGCTTTCGTTGTAGGGGACGGTTGATCGGTATAAACAGGGCTCATTCCAATTCACCTTCCAGTTCACCTTCTTGCGGCTTGGGCCAGAACCAAATGGAGGCAATAATGAGTGAGTAAACCAGAGCGCCAACCACAAGCCACATCAGCTGGAATGTGATCGCGCCGAAAATCACGAAGAATCCGAACGCGAGCAGCAAGGGAATAATTGTGTCCTCTGGCATTCGCGCCACCGCCGTGGGTTCGGCATCCAGCCATGTGCTCGAGAGTGTCAGCCGGTCCTGATCGAGCACGCGCTCTCCACGCGGGTCTTCTTCTTCCTCATAGGAGTCCCACAAGGGATGGCGAGTGATAACCGTTGGGATGTGTATGCTGCCATATGGCTTCGGCGGAGAATCGGTGGACCATTCGAGCGAATCTGCATTCCAGGGATTTTTGCCGGCCAGCGCACCATGCTTCAAACTCCAATACAAGTTCACCAGCGTCAGCAGAATCCCGATTGCCAAAATGAAGGCCCCGACAGTGATAAGCATGTTGATTGAGTCCCATCCCAGTCCGGCTGTGTAGGTGTAAATCCGGCGCGGCATGCCCAGGACGCCGAGAATATGCATGGGGAAGAAAGCAAGGTTAAAGCCGATGAAAATCACCCAGAAACTGGTCTTGCCCAGGGTCTCGCTCAACATGCGCCCGGTCATCTTCGGCCACCAGTAATACAGTCCCGCGAAGACCGGAATCATGTTGGCTCCGACCAGCACATAGTGCAGGTGTGAGACGACGAAATATGTGTCGGTCATTTGCCAGTCGACGGGGATCATCGCAGTGACCACGCCACTGAGGCCGCCCACGACGATCAACGCGATAAAACCTAGCGCAAAATACATGGCCGTGGTTAATACTGGCCGGCCTTTCCAGATCGTTGCCACCCACGCAAACACCTGGATGATGGTGAAAATCGAAATCGTCATGCTGGCGGCGCTAAAAAAGCTCATGGTCAGGTGGCCCATGCCGACGGCAAACATGTGGTGCACCCACACTCCGAATCCCACCAAGCCGGTGAGAATCGTCGATATGGCGACGTATGCATAGCCGACAATCGGCCGTCGCGAGAACACGGGGATCATCATTGAGATCATTCCTGTGGCCGGCAGGAAGACGATATAGACCCACGGATGTCCGAAAAACCAGAACAAGTTCTGCCAGAGCAGCGGGCTGCCGCCGTGAGCGACATCAAAGAAATGAAAATTCCAGCGGCGCTCGAGTTCCAGGAACAGATTGGCGACAGTAAGCGAGGGCAACGAGAAAATTGTGACGAATTGAGCAGTCAAAGTGCTGTAGAGAAACAGCGGCATCTTACTGATGGCCATTCCGGGCGCCCGCAGCCGCAGAATAGATACGATCAGGTTGATCGCGCCGCCGCTGGTTGCAATGGTCAGCAGCACCAGTGCAGTGTTGTAAAAATCCATGCCCCAGCCGGGCGAATAAGCAGGGCCGGTGAAGGGCGTATACGCAAACCAACCGCCGTGCGGCGATTGGCCCAGAAATGGGCTGACGTACAGCAGCACTCCTGAGAACAAGAAGGCGTAATAGGTGAAAGCATTGAAGCGCGGGAATGCCAAATCGCGCGCGCCGATCATCAGCGGCACGAGATAGATGCTGAACCCGGAGAGAATCGGCGACGCGTACCAGAAAATCATCGTCATGCCGTGCATGGTGAAGATCTGGTCGTAGGTTTCTGGCCCGAGAATATTTTGGCTCGGCCGGGCCAACTGAATGCGCATGATCAGCGCCTCGACTCCGCCGATAATCAAAAAAACAATGGCGGTCGCGATGTAACGTTTGCCGAGTTGTTTGTGATCAACGGTGGATAGCCACCCCCTCAGGGTCTTCGGCGTCTCCCATAACTCAGTCAGCCTTTGCTGAGCAGCAGTACTCAATCTCGATCTCCAGCCAAATCAACTGTAAGGAGTTACAACGTGGAGCTCTGTCGAAAGACGGAATGTAGATGGGCTGAGCGGAAACTGTAGTTGTCCGCTAAGAGGAACCTGAACTGTTGCTAGCGCAATCTTGAAACAACGTTTTCCGCTGTGAGTAGCCGTAGCGTCATCTATGCTGGAATGTCGCTTAATTGCGCTTTGTATGTATGGTTTAAGACGTCTGGGTCGAATCCGTGCATGCTATATTTGATCAAGGTTTAGAAAATGCGCGCCATTTTCAGCAATAGTTTCAGCACTATTTTTAATTTTTCTGCTTGCCTGGGGAGTCCGCCTTCGCTTGGAAGCGGAGGGTCCCTTTTCGCTACCCTCCCGATTGCAATCCGAGAACGTAAAAGGAGATTTCAATCATGGATCAAGCAGGAATTAACCCTCTTGAAACCCTGTGTGCGTGCGCTGCTCTCCGGAGCGCTGCCCGTTCAGCGACTCAGCTTTACGACCTGGTGTTACAGCCTGCAGGCCTGAAGACCACGCAATTCATCGCGCTCAAAAGCATTGAGGAGGCCGGCGAACTGGCCCAATGGAGATTTGCCCGCGAACACGCCGTGGCCGTTGAAACCTTGTCGCGGCGCCTGGGTGCGTTGCGCAAACGGGGACTAGTGTCGTTCAGAACCGGCGGGAAGCACGGAGAGCGAATCTACAGCCTCACCAAGGAAGGTAAGGAAGCTCTGACGAGAGCTATACCTTATTGGGAGCGCGCACAAAAACGACTAAGGCAGACTCTCGGAGATCCCGAGTTGCGCTTGTTATTGCAACTCTGCGAGAGCACCGTTCAGGCGGCACGGAAGGCCGAACAATTGCGCGCGGCGAATTCTTCTGCGCTAAAATCTCCACCCATTCTGGACGGAGCTTTTCAGGCTGAAGAATGCAGGCTTGATTTTATTCACTCTTAGCCGAGAATTATCTCTGCAACGTTGTGTCGGTTTTGGGAGGTTTCCCGGAAAGCTGGCCAGGAGTTTGCAATTGCGACTGGTCCCAGCCTCCACCGAGCGCCACAATGAGTTGAACCGCCGAAGTCATCTCTTCGATCTGAATTGTGGCCAGCGTTTGCTGATCGGCAAGCAGCGTCGTTTGCGCCGTCACCACATTCACAAAAGGATCAATGCCGGTCTGGTAACGGCCCAACTCTAGATTCAAAAATTGTTGCGCGTCCGCCACTGCGGCCTGCTGGCGGATAACTTGCTGCGAGTAGATGCGCACCGCTGCGAGATAATCCTCAACCTGCTCAAAGGCGGTCAACACAGTTTGACGATAAGTCGCGAGATCAGCATTGTAGGTTGCCGTGTACTGGTTCAACTCAGCGCGATATAAGCCACCGTTGAAAATAGTTTGCGAGATCGAAGGGCCAATTGACCAGAAGCGGCTCGGCCAGGTGAACCAATTCTTGAAGGTCGAGCTTTCCAGTCCTCCCGCCGCCGAAAGCGTCACGTTGGGGAAAAAGGCGCCGTAGCCGATGCCGATGATCGCATTGGCTTCCTGCAGCGTGTGCTCTGTGGCGGCAATATCCGGCCGGCGCTGCAGCAACTCCGAGGGAACGCCAACCGGAACTGGCGGCGGAGAAGTGAGCTCTGGTTGGACTGGTATGGAAAAATCCGTTGCTACTTTCCCGACCAGCACGGCAATCGCGTGTTCGTACTGAGCGCGTGCAATTCCGACGTTAATCGCCAACGATTGCGCGCTTTCAAGTGTGGCTCGCGCTTCAACCACGGAGATATACGCGTCGATGCCTGTGTTGTAAGCCGCCTGAGTAATATCAAACGCCTTCTGGTCCGCTGCCACCGTTTCATTAAGAATTTTTTCGAGCGCATCCTGCCCGCGAATTTCAAAATACAATTCCGCGAGGCTGGCCTGCTCCGTGAGCCGCTCATTTTCAAGATCGGCAGCACTCACTTGCGCAGCAAATTGCGCCTCATGTATTTCACTGCGAATCTTTCCCCAGAAATCAGGCACCCAGGTAACGTCAATCGGAAACGACCAGACCGAAGTCGTCTGCCCGGAACTCGTGGCCTGGCCGCTGGCTGTAGTTCCAGTTGCGTTTGTGTTGTAGGTATTTCGCAGATTACTCGACGCCTTTGTTCGTTGCCACGAAGGAGTCGTCGTCACCGTTGGCCATAACTGTGCATGGGCCTCGCGAATCACGGCACGCGCCTCCATCAGATTTTCAAAGGCCACTTTAATGTTTTGATTGTTGACGTTTAATTGTTCTTCGAGCGCATTCAGTTGCGGGTCTTTAAATATCTCCCACCATTTCCCGCGCAGCATGGCCTCCTGCGGGTTCGCGACCTTCCACCCTTCCGTGTCCTTAAAATTTATCGTGGACTCTTTGTAATTGGGCGCGATCGGCTTGGGCGCTGCCGGCGCATGATATTTTGGTCCGAGCGTGCAGCCGGCTAACGTCATCATTGCGATAAGAGGCCAGCAGATCTTACGTATTGGTGTGTTGGTGCTCATATTGTTGTCGGTGTTTGATTCAATCGCGTAGCGGGCGAAGTATCGCGCTCTTTTCCCATCAGCCACAATCTAAGTTTGTCGAGCGTCAGATAAACCACCGGGGTCGTATACAGCGTGATCAGCTGGCTCAAAAGCAAGCCGCCGACGATTGTGATCCCCAATGGTCGCCGCAGCTCCGAACCCATTCCAGTTCCAAATGCCAGAGGGAAAGCGCCAAACATTGCCGCCATCGTGGTCATCAGAATTGGCCGGAACCGCAGCATGCACGCCTCAAAGATCGAATCGCGTGTGTTCTTGCCCTCTTCTCGTTCTGCCATGAGCGCGAAATCGATCATCATGATCGCGTTCTTTTTCACGATGCCAATCAGCAGCACGATTCCGATGATCGAAATCACATTAAGGTCCATGTGGAAGATCATCAGCGCGAGCATTGCGCCAACGCTGGCGGAGGGCAAGGTGGAAATAATCGTCAGCGGATGCACAAAGCTCTCATACAAAATTCCCAGCACGATATAAACCGCAAGCAGCGCGGTCGTAATTAAAATCGGCTCGGTCGAAAGCGACTGTTGATAGGCTTGCAGCGTGCCAGCAAAAAATCCGCGGACCGTCGACGGAGTGCCCAGTTTCTGTTCCATCTGCTGAATTTCCGCCGTCGCCTGGCTCAGAGAAACATTCGGCGCGAGATTGAACGAGACCGTAACTGAAGGGAACAGCCCGGTATGGTTTACCTGCAACGCCGTTGTACCGGTCTGTGCTTTAGCCAAGGTCGTCAGTGGCGTCATCGCGGTTGCATTTGAGCCGTTGGCGTTGCTCTTGATGTAGACGTATTGCAAGTCCTGCGGAGACTGCCAGTATTGCGGAGCGACCTCAAGCACCACGTAATACTGGTTGAGCTGGGTGTAAATAATCGAAACTTCCGACTGACCAAAAGCAGAGTAGAGTGCGCGGTCGAGCGAACTTGCCGTCTGGCCCAATCTCGCCGCCCTGACGCGATCGTAATTCAGATACTCCTGCAGTCCACCATTCTGCTGATCACTGTTCACATCCTGCATTCCGGGCAGCTTCTTCATGTTCTCAAACAGAAGCGGACCCCAGTGCACGAGGTCGGCAATATTGTCGGACTGAATGGTGTACTGATAGAGCGCATTGCTGGCGCGGCCGCCGATCCGAAGGTCTTGTACCGGTTGCAAAAATGCCGATGCTACCGGCAATCGACTCAACTTCGGACGCAGGCGATTGATAACCTGTGCCGCGCTCACCTTGCGTTCATCAAGAGGCTTCAGCGCGACGAAGATAAACCCACCATTGCTTGATCCATTGCCGCCGGTGTAGGCGTTTACATTTTGAACGGCAGAATCCGCCTTAATGACCTTCACCAACTGCAGGATCGAGTAATTCATGAAAGTAAACGACGCATCCTGCGGACCTTGTACTCCGCCGACCAAAACGCCGGTGTCCTCCTGCGGGAAAAATCCCTTGGGAATGCGAATGATCAAAAGAAAGTTCAAGCCAATGGTTAATGCCAGAATGGTCAGCATGAATGCCGGGTTTTCCAGCGCCCATTCGAGTGACGTGCGATACACCGATAGCATTCCATTGAAGAATTTTTCGCTCCAGCCATAGACCCGTCCATGTTTCCGCTCGCGTTCCGATTTCAGAAAGTGGGCGCACATGGTGGGAGTGGTTGTGAGCGAGATCATCATTGAGACCAGGATCGCGCCCGCCAGAGTAACGGCGAATTCCCGGAATAGCCGCCCGACAATGCCACCCATCATCAGGATGGGAATGAAAACTGCCACCAACGAAATGCTGATCGAGAAGACCGTGAAGCCTATCTCCCTTGCGCCACGCAGCGCAGCCTGAAATGGCGCCATTCCTTGCTCGAGATAGCGAGTGATGTTCTCCATTACGACGATTGCGTCGTCGATGACGAAACCGGTCGAGATGGTCAATGCCATCAAAGACAAGTTGTCCAGGCTGAATCCGGCCAGATACATGATCGCGAAAGTCCCGATCAGCGAGACCGGGACGGCGACACTCGGAATAATGGTTGAACGCGGGCTGCGCAGAAAAAAGAAGGTTACGAGTATAACCAGCCCGATCGCGATGATCAGGGTTCGCTCAACATCGGCGACCGAAGCGCGTATGGTTGTTGTCCGGTCGAGAACAATTGATGTGTGAATACCCGTTGGTAAGATCGCCTCCAAAGAAGGTAATTCTGAGCTGATGCGATCCACCGTTTGAATGATGTTTGCGCCGGGCTGGCGAAAGATGATGATTGTGATGGAAGGAGTGCCATTGAAGTATCCGGCAGCACGAAGGTTTTGTGTGGAATTAACCACATCAGCCACGTCTTCGAGCCGAATCGCCGTACCGTTCTTGTAACCTACGATAAGCGATTTGTACTGGTCGGCGTCGGAAATCTGATCGTTAGTAATAATGTCCGCGGTTATAGAGCTATTGGACAAGCGTCCGCGCGCCAGATCGGAATTCTGCTGGCTCAGCACGGATTGAATGTTACTAATCGTTAGCCCCTTACTTTCTAACTGAGTTGGATTTACTTCGACTCGCACGGAGGGCAGAGCCCCACCACCTACAGCAACTTGGCCCACCCCTTCGATCTGCGAAAGTTTCTGGGCAACCACTGTGGACGCGTAGTCGTATAACTTGTAAGTGGGATACTTCTTCGAAGTAAGTCCCAGGATCATGATGGGCGAGTCCGCGGGATTTACTTTCCTGTAGGTTGGATTTGAGGGTAAGTTGGCCGGTAAGTAAGTACGTGCCGCATTGATGGCTGCTTGCACGTCCCTCGCCGCGCCATCGATGTTTCGAGATAAGTCAAACTGCAAGGTGACAGAGGTGCTGCCGAGCGAGCTGGAGGAAGTCATCTCCGTGATGCCGGCAATGTGCCCGAGTTGCCGCTCGAGTGGCGTTGCGACCGAAGAAGCCATGATTTCCGCGCTGGCCCCGGGAAGACCGGCCGAAACCGAAATAGTCGGAAAATCTACCTGCGGCAATGGAGAAACCGGCAAAACGGTATAACCAACCCCGCCCGCGATCGCCACCGCCAAAGTCAGCAGCGTGGTCGCAACCGGTCTCCGGATGAACGGCTCGGAGATGTTCATGTAGTCTCCGGGCGAGTTTCTGGGTTGGTGTCGCCTGCTCGCAGGTCGGGTTTACGCTTGCCGAATCGTTGCGCCAGCCGATCGAAGAAGACGTAGATTACCGGCGTTGTATAAAGCGTCAGCACCTGACTTACGAGGAGTCCGCCTACCATGGCAATTCCGAGCGGACGGCGCAGCTCGGACCCATATCCCTGCCCTAACGCGAGCGGGAGTCCGCCAAGCAGGGCAGCCATGGTGGTCATCATGATTGGCCGGAAGCGCAGCAGGCTGGCTTCGAAGATTGCATCAGTTGAATTCTTCCCGCGCTCGCGCTCAGCCTCGAGTGCAAAGTCCACGATCATGATCCCGTTCTTTTTCACGATGCCGATCAGCAAAATGATTCCGATAATGGCCACCACATTAAGGTTCTGTCGGAAGATGATCAGCGCAAGCAGGGCGCCCACGCCGGCAGAAGGCAAGGTGGAAAGAATCGTGACTGGGTGGATGAAACTCTCGTACAGCACTCCAAGCACGATGTAGACAACCACTAACGCCGCAAGAATCAGCAGCGGCTCGCCGGTGAGAGAATTCTCAAATGCCGCGGCCGTTCCCTGGAATTGAGCTTGAATAGTGAGCGGAAAGTGGAGCTTGCTGGCAACCTTATTAATGTCGCTGATCGCGGTTCCCAGCGCCGTGTTCGAGGCGAGATTGAAAGAGACCGTAACCGATGGGAACTGGCCCTGGTGGTTGATCGACAAAGCCTCCGTCGTGTTTGCGACCTGAGCAAATGCGCTGACCGGGATCGCATTCGCGCTGGTAGCGGCGACGGTGGTGTTCGGCGTAGTTCCCGCGAAAATGCCGCCGTTGATAAGTGAGCTCGGGGCGCCGTTGTTTGAGGATGTAATCACTGTGCCGGCGGGCTGCAGGGTCGCAGCGGAGGGCGTGTAGAGAACAGAGGTCGTGGTGGCGTTTGATCCCGCAGCAGAGGACCCGGCAGCGGAAAAGGAATTAAACGGAGACGCGCCGCTCGCGCTTGAACTCGACTGCAAGTAAAGCGAACTCAAATTGCTTGGATTCTGCTGCCATTGCGGCTCAGTTTCCATGATGACGTGGTACTGATTCAACTGCGTGTACAGGGTGTTAACTTGCCGCTGACCATAGGCGTCGTAGAGCGTGTTGTCGACCGTAGCGGGTGCGATCCCAAGGCGCGAAGCCGTTACCCGGTCAATGTTCACCGAAATTGCCTGCGCCCCGTTCTGCTGGTCAGTGGCAACATCTTCCAGGCTATGCAGGTTCTGCAGTTGATCGACGAACTTTGCCGTCAATGTGTTCAATTCGCTGACGTCGGGGTCCTCCAGCGTGTACTGATATTGCGTGCGACTTACCCTGTCATCTACGGTGATGTTCTGCACCGGTTGCATATAAAGATGAATGCCTTGCACGTCGGCGAGGCTCTTCGATAGTCTCCGGATTACATCAGGAGCACTCAGGCTGCGTTGATTGATTGGCTTCAGGTTGATATCCATTCGGCCGCTGTTCAGGGTTGTGTTGATTCCGTCCGCGCCAATGAAAGACGACAAACTCTCGACCGCTGGATCTTTCAAAATGATCGACGCAAGCTCCTGCTGTTTCTGCGCCATCGCGGAAAAAGAAATGGACTGCGGCGCCTGCGAGATTCCCTGAATCACCCCCGTATCCTGTACGGGGAAGAAGCCCTTCGGTATGACGATATATAAGAAGACGGTCAACACCAGCGTGCCGAGTGCGACCAGCAGGGTTATCGTCTGATAGCGCAGAACGACTTTCAGCGTGCGACCATAGAAATCGATCATGCGATTAAATGCCCGCTCTGAGACCTGGTACCAGCGGCTCTGCTCGGCTTCCGGAGTGCGCCGCAAAATGCGCGCTGACATCATCGGCGTGAGCGTCAGCGAAACCACAGCCGAAATAATGATCGTGACCGCGAGCGTCACGGCGAACTCGCGAAATAGCCGTCCGACTACGTCCTGCATGAAGAGGAGTGGGATGAGAACCGCGATGAGTGACACAGTCAACGAAAGAATCGTGAACCCGATTTGCCCTGCGCCCTCGAGCGCGGCTTCGAGCGGACGCTTGCCCTCTTCTATGTAGCGGGCGATGTTTTCGATCATGACGATCGCGTCATCGACCACGAATCCCGTCGAGATCGTAAGCGCCATGAGGGAAAGGTTGTCCAGGCTGTAGCCGAGCAGATACATCGCACCGAAGGTTCCTACCAACGAGAGTGGCACCGCAACACTGGGAATAATCGTCGCGCGCACGCTGCGCAGAAAAAGGAAGATGACGAGCACCACCAGGCCGATCGTGATCATCAGCTCGAATTCCACGTCATCGACCGAAGCTTTAATACTCGTGGTGAGATCGGTGAGTTCAGTAATCTGAATTCCCGCCGGCAGGTTTGCCTCAAGATCCGGTAACAAGGTCTTAATGCTCTTAACCACGTCGATGGTGTTGGCGCCTGGCTGCCGTTGAATGTTCAGCACAACTGCTGGAGTTGTGTTCATCCAGGCGGCGAGTTCCGCGTTCTCGACTCCATTCACCACACTGGCTACGTCCTTCAGCAGAACCGGCGCGCCGTTCCGGTAGGCGACCACCACGTTGTAATAACCCTCGGCCTCCGTGATCTGGTCGTTCGAATCGATCTGATAATTCTGCCGCGGCCCATCGAAATTTCCCTTCGCCGAGTTCACGCTGGTTTGTGTGAGCGCAGTGCGAACGTCCTCCAGATTGATCCCGTACGAAGAAAGCTTCGCAGGATTCACCAGAATGCGCACTGCCGGCTTCTGTCCGCCAGTGATGCTTACCAAACCAACGCCGTTAAGCTGCGAAAGCTTCGGCGCGAACCGTGTATCGATGAGGTCTTCCACCTGCGAAAGCGGCATGCTGTTCGAAGTAATTCCCAAGGTCAAAATCGGCGCATCGGCGGGATTGGTTTTGTTATAGATGGGAGGCGTGGGCAGATTCGACGGAAGATAACTTTGCGAGCCGCTGATCGCAGCCTGCACTTCTTCTTCTGCCACATCAATGTTCAGCGATAGGTTGAACTGCAAAACCACGACAGAAATATTTCCGGCGCTGGTTGAGGTCATTTGGCTCAGCCCTTGCATTTCGCCAAATTGCCTTTCGAGCGGCGCGGTTACGGTAGTCGCGACCACGTCCGGGCTGGCTCCGGGATAGAAGGTCACCACCTGAATGGTTGGGTAGTCCACTTGTGGGAGCGCCGAGATCGGCAGTTGGGTATATGCGACCGCGCCGGCGAGCAGAATCGCCGTCATCAGCAGAATGGTGGCGACCGGCCGCAAAATAAATGGACGCGACGGACTCACTGCTCGTCTCCTGCTCCCTCTGCACTGCCGGAATTGCTCGAACTTCCCGGCAGAGGAGTCTTCGAAACCACTACTTTCGCGCCGTTCTGCAACTTCTCGAAGCTGCTGTCGGCCGCCACTTCACCGGGATTTACCCCTTGCACCGCGGTTTCACCAGAGTCGGAAACGCCAGTCGTAATCTTGCGCAGCACCGCTTGCGAGTTCTGAATCACGTACACAAAAGCCGTCGTGCCGTTGTGCTGGATGGCTGAATTCGGCAGCAAGACCTGGTCGTGAAGTGTTTTCACCAGAAGCTTCGTATTCACGAATTCGTTGGGATAAAGCTCATTGTTCTTGTTATTGAAGGTTGCGCGCAGCTTCACCGTGCCGGTAGTGGTATCGATTTGGTTGTCGTAAGACGTGACCTTGCCCGTGGCAATTTTCTTCACGTTCGCTCGGTCCCACGCCTCGAGCGGCAGATTCACTCCGTGATGCGGCTGCTGCAATACCTGCGACAGGTTGTCTTCGGAAATCGTAGCCACAACCGTAATGGGTTGTATTTGAGTAAGTACTACTAATGAAGTGGTGGCGTTCGCGGTTACCAGGTTTCCGGGATCGACCAATCGCAGTCCGACACGACCATTAATCGGAGCGGTGATGTGGCAGTAAGCGAGTTGGACCTGGTCGTAGCGCAGCGTGCCTTCGTCGTTCTTTACCGTGCCCTCGTCTTGAAGGACGATCTTCTGCTGATCTTCTAGGGTTTGCCGCGGGATCGCATTTTTCGACCAGGCCTCCTGGTAGCGCTGCAAATCCATCTGAGCTTGTGCGAGCAGGTTTTGGTCCCGGGCTAGAACGCCTTCCGCCTGCATTACCAAAGCTTCGTATGGCCGCGGATCGATGTCGATCAGCGGAGCGCCCTTGCGCAGCGCTTGTCCTTCCTTGTAGTGCACGGCCTGGATCACGCCAGTCACTTGCGAGGTGATCGAGTCTGTATACAGCGCAGTGACCGTGCCAATGGCCTCGAGATAAACCCCGATGTCTCCTTTCACCGCGGTCGCGGTCGTTATGGTTACGGGTCCGGTTAGTGCGCGACGACCCGGTGCTGCCGATTGCGCGCTTGTTGACCCGTGGTGAACAAAAGCCCAATAGGCAATCAGGGCCATGAGAAGAAAAAGCAGAAGCCATGGCCAGCGGCTTTTTCTTTTTCGTGCCGGATGGTCGTCAGACTCCGGCGATTGGCGATCCGGTGAAGTGTAGTCCGTCCCCTGCTGATCTCTTGATTGATCCATGCGATGTCTTGTCGAATTTTTCTTGCGTTAATTTATACAAAACATTACATTTGCGCTGCTCAGCCGAAATCCGTTTGATGCTGAAAATGTCCTAAGCTGATGGTCGGAGTTGCTCAAGTTATCGCATGTCTGAGGAAATCTCAAGGCGCGATTAATTTCGTTTTTGCCGCAAGTTAATTCGCGGGCAGAATGTAAGAATTTTTTGCGCGCGATCGTCTTCCATCGACATCCAATATCCGATCACCTGTCGCCCTCCGAACAATGGTCCTTAGCAATCGCGCGGAACCGGTTTCCATGCACATAACTTGGCATTCGATCAGAAACTTCTAACTCGGAGACGGACATGGAATTCGGAATTTCAATCCCTCAGGCGTATCCAAATCCTGGCGGTATTCAGCGTTTCTTGAAACGAGCCGAAGAATTGCCATTTAGCGCAGCATGGTGCATCGAGCAGGTAATCGGGACGGCGCCGGTTTTGGAATCGGTCAGCACTCTGGCGTATGCGGCCGGCATTACGAAAAAGCTCCGGCTTGGAGTCGCTGTTCTTATAATCACGCAGCGCGATCCGGTCAATCTGGCGAAATCGTTATCGTCGGTCGATGTGCTTTCAAACGGCAGGCTGATTGTCGGCGTGGGCCTGGGGGCAAGCACCCGGTATTATCCCGCATATGGAATTTCACCTGAAGGTCGCGTCGCCCGCTTCCGTGAAAATCTGGAAATCATGAAACGGCTCTGGACTGAAGATCGGGTCACGCTGCAAGGGCGCTTCCTGCAGCTCGAAAACATTTCGATGCAGCCAAAACCGGTGCAGAAGCCGCGCCCGCCAATCTGGTTTGGCGGACGCGCCGAGGCCGCGTTGCGCCGCGCGGTTGAATTGGGAGACGGCTTTATGGGCGCGGGCTCGACTCCAATGAGCGCGTTTCTTGACGACATCAAGAAACTGCCGGCGAATTTTCCCAAAGCAAAGCGGCTCTATCTCGCATTCGGCGACAGCTTGCCGCGGCTGCGGGAGTGGTTCGGCGCGTTTTACGGGAAACCGGAGATGGCGGACCAGGTTGCGGTATGGGGACCCGCGCAGCGAATTGCCGACGAGATCAAACGCCTGGGAGATGCCGGCATAACTCACGTTCTGCTGAATCCTGTCTTCGACGAAGAAGCGCAAATGGAGCGCCTGGCCGAAGAAGTATTGCCGCTTGTGTAGACGGGGTGCAGTTATTGTGCTTTGGCCGAGGCGAGCTCCAGGGGCCGCCCACCCCTGCTAGAATTTCCTGAATGTTCTACCGCTCGGATAATCGCGCACCGGATCAGATGCGTCCGGTCAATATCGTTCCAGAGTTTGTTTCTACTGCCGAAGGCTCGGTTCTCATCGAGTTTGGCAATACACGCGTGATCTGCACGGCTTCGGTAGAGGAAACAGTCCCCACGTTTCTGCGAAACAGCGGCCGCGGTTGGGTCACCGCCGAGTATGGCATGCTGCCCCGCTCCACTCTCACGCGTACTCCCCGCGAATCCGTGCGCGGCAAAATCGGCGGGCGCACGCATGAGATTCAGCGGCTCATCGGACGCTCGCTGCGCGCGGTCACAGATTTGCAGCGGCTGGGGGAACGCAGCATTCTTCTCGACTGCGATGTGATACAGGCCGACGGCGGCACGCGCACGGCTTCGATCACTGGAGCATTTGTCGCTCTGGCGCTGGCACTTGAAAAGCTGGTTGATGCGGGAACGCTCACATCTGTCCCGCTCAAGGATTACATTGCCGCCGTTAGCGTCGGAATCGTTGACGGCGAACCTTTGCTGGACTTGGCGTATGAAGAAGATTCCCGCGCCGATGTTGACATGAATATTGTCATGACCGCCGGGCGGCGATTCGTTGAGCTCCAGGCGACGGCTGAACACCAAGCATTTGACGAGCTACAGCTAGAAAAAATGATGGAGCTCGGCCGCCGCGGAATCCAGCAGCTTCTCTCGAAACAGCAGTCGGTGCTGAAGACGCTGGCGCTTCTGCAGTGATCAAGTCTGTGCGACCCCGGTAGCTAAAAGAGACGGGGGAAGGGAAATACTGGCTCGGGGTTCCAGACTGGATATCCTTACCGCGATTTGCCCAATATCCTGTTCCGATTTCGTAACAAAATAACATTTCTTACCGCGCGAGAAACATCGTGTGTCAGACTTTTGCTACTTGCAGACCAGCCGGGCGTGGCGGTGGACTGCACTAACCCCTCGAGGTGCTCTTAAGTCACGTCCGGCACGTCACTCGATTA
>DATIYR010000436.1:0-2562 GCA_035517535.1 Terriglobales bacterium | reverse complement strand
CGAAAAGCGTTCAAGTATCGCTTAGACGAGCAAGAGTTTCTACGAAAGCTTGCCGGCTAGCCGATCATTCAGGTCGCAGCGCTCGCAAAACGCATCATTTCCTCAGCTTCCCGCATCCTAAGGTGAAGGTGACCGAGTGGTGACCGATGGTGCTCCCGAGCACCTAAGTTTTTGTTTTTTCGCGTGTTATACTCGACAAAATGAGCTTGCCTGGGCGGCCTTCGACGCCTGGGCTGAGGAAAATTCAAGATGGCCCGTAGTTCTCACCGAGCTTCCATTCTCATCGTTTTATTTTTGGCGCTTTGCGGATTCCTGGGGATGGTGTTTGCCCAGAAAAATCCCGCCACCGCCCATGACAGTGACTCCGACGTCAGCCAAAGCCTGAAGGAGTTCACTGAGGTTTACAACATCGTCGAGCAGAATTATGCCGAACCGGTGAATCCGGATAAAGCCATCTACAATGGCGCCATTCCGGGCATGTTGCACGTGCTCGATCCGCACTCGAATTTCTTCGATCCCAAATCGTATTCCTTGCTGCGCGAAGATCAGCGAGGAAAGTACTACGGCGTGGGTATGACCGTCGGTCCCCGCAATAACAAAGTGATCGTCATCGCTCCCTTCGCTGGTACTCCGGCCTATCGCGCCGGCATTCACCCCGGGGACATCATCGCCGCAGTCGACGGCAAGTCCACCGACAACATGAGCACAAGCGATGTTGCCGATCTGCTCAAAGGGCCGAAGGGAACCACCGTTCACATCACGATTCTGCGCGAAGGATCAGACAAGCCTCTCGAATTCACAGTTGTCCGCGATGAGATTCCGCGCTACAGCGTCGATCTGCATTTCCTGATCCGCCCGGGAATCGGTTACATGCACATTGCCCAATTTAATGAGACCACGGACAAGGAAGTTCAGGATGCGCTCGACAGCTTCAACGATAATGGCGAGCTGAAAGGTCTGATTCTTGACCTGCGGCAGAATCCCGGCGGTCTGTTGAATGAAGGCGTGGGTGTTGCGGACAAATTCCTTCATAAAGGGCAGCTGATCGTTTCCCACCACGGGCGCTCTTCACCCGAGCGGCGTTATGTGGCCATGCACGGCAACGGCGGCCATGATTATCCGCTGGTCGTGCTGGTGAACCGCGGTACGGCATCGGCGGCGGAAATTGTTGCCGGGGCGATTCAGGACCATGATCGCGGCCTGGTAGTCGGCGAGACCACATTTGGCAAAGGCTTGGTGCAGACGGTTTATCCGCTCTCAAACGACACCGGCCTCGCACTGACCACGGCGAAATACTACACGCCTAGCGGGCGGCTCATTCAGCGCGATTACAGCAATGTATCGCTTTACGACTATTACTTTGATCGCGACGGAATCGGCGATACGGCAAACAAGGAAGTGAAGCTGACGGACAGCGGACGCACCGTGTACGGCGGCGGCGGAATCACTCCCGACGTGAAACTCGATCCACCAAAAGGCAATCACTTCCAGGATGATCTCCTACAACATTACGCGTTTTTCAACTTCGCGAGCCGTTACATCGTCGATCATCATGTGACCAAGAGTTTCGAAGTCGATGACGCGGTCATGCAGGACTTCCGCAAGTCGCTTGACGACGCGAAGATTGCTTACACCGAAGCGGACCTGGTACAAAACGATGACTGGGTTCGGTCGAACATCAAGAGCGAAGTGTTCGTCGATGCATTCGGCCAGGAAGAAGGGCTCAAAGTAAGGGCGGAAACCGATCCTGAGGTGCTCAAGGGTCTCGATCTGCTGCCGCAGGCCCGGGCTTTGGCTGAAAATGCCAAGAAGATCATCGCCGAACGAAACAGCGCCAGCGTGACGCGATAAGCTGGATTGAATGCGAAAACGGCCCGCTGCGGCGGGCTGTTTCTTTTTGTGCCGTCTGAATTTCTTTGCGCAGCTGTGGCTCGCAGGTAAAATTTCAGCATTCACTTGGCAACCACCCTCTGGATCTTAGCCGCGGCTTTTGCCCTCACCGCCGGAATCACCGACCTTCGCTGGCGCAGAATTCCCAATTGGCTTACTTATCCCGCTGTGCCAGTCGCGATCATTCTCCACGGCCTTATCGCTGGCAGGCATGCAGCATTAATGTCGCTCGCGGGCGCAGGACTGGGGCTCGCCATCCTTTTGCCGTTCGTTCTGCTTCGTTTTCTCGGTGGCGGCGACTGGAAATTAGTGGGAGCGCTGGGAGCGTTCTTCGGCCCGCAAAAACTGATTCTGGTTTTGTTCCTCACGTTGCTCATCAACGCATTTATGGCAATTGTGCTGGTTATCTGGCGGAGGCGGCTGGGGCAAACGGTACGCAACATGGGCAGCATGATTCTTTCGCTTATGGTTTTTCGCACGCCGGGGCCCGAGCTCAGCATCGACAGCGCCGAGTCCGCCAAGGTGCCGTTCGGAATCGCTGCAGCGATTGCGGTGCTGCTCTATACCGCAAGTCAACCGTGGATTGCGTTCTAGTTTTGCTGAGGTCAGAATCTAATTCTGCGGCGGCTGGGGCGGGGTAATTCCAGGTTCGGGGACCTCTGAATAAGCCTG
>DATIYR010000435.1:0-12632 GCA_035517535.1 Terriglobales bacterium | reverse complement strand
TAAAAGTTCCGACTCTGGGAACCAACACTTTTGAGACATGACAAACGTCATGTCAACTTTTAGGCTTTTTGAACGGGAATATTTGATCGATACTGCATTCCTTAGGGCCGGCGAGAGCGCACGAATTCGATCCATTCCGGCAATATAAGGTCCGCGACTGTTATGGCGATTGAAGCGCAGTTTCAATCGACTCAGCATCGCAAGAAAGCCGAACTGGTTCGTTCGTAATCTGAGGTGTTTTGCTCGGCAGGCGGCAAATGACAATAACTGTCAGCCGAAATGACAAACCGCGGCAGATGTAGCGCAATGGCGGTCAATAAAATCGCATGACATACCGCAAACATTTGAAAACACGGGTTAGCATCGCAGTATTGGTAATACACTTTGGTAATCTTCTGCGTGGCGAGTGAAGTGCGAGAGTATTGGCATCGAGTCGCTGAGACCGAGATTCGAAAACATAACTGAAGGGATAAAGCTAAAATGCGTAAACAGAAGGGTTTTTCGTTAATTGAGTTGCTGATCGTAGTCGCGATCATCTTGATCATCGCTGCGATCGCAATTCCGAACCTGCTGCGCGCCAAGATTGCGGCAAACGAGTCTTCGGCAGCGGCTTCCATTCGTACCATCGTTACGGCGAACATTGAGTATTCGACGTCGTATCCTGGCGCCGGCTTCGCGGCGAGTCTGGGTGCCCTGGGCCCGGCAAACGCCACCTGCAGCGCGGGACCGAGCAGCACGAACGCTTGCATCATTGACTACGTTCTGTCGCAAGGCACGAAGAGCGGTTACCTTGTCGTTTCGACTGGCCAGACGACGACTGGTTTGCCGAACACCCAGTTTACCGCTTCTGCGGTGCCGACTACCTGGAACTCAACTGGCGTGAAGGCGTTCTGCGCGAACGAAGATGGTGTAGTGCGCTATCAGGTGCCGACCAGCCAGCCGAGCAACGTAACGACTGATGCGGCCTGCCTGGCTTCGCCGTTCAGCCCAATGCAGTAATGCAGTTTGGCAAAGTACCTGGGGGAGGGTACGAGCCAAGAGCATCGGATGGAAACATCCGGTGCTCTTTTGTTTTGCGGTGACACTTTGCTAGTTCATAGCGCTAGCAACTTCGGTAACTGCAAAGTGGCGATTCAGGTGCAGAAAAACAACTTAGAGGCATCTATGGAACGACAAAAGGGCTTTTCCTTAATCGAGCTATTGATCGTAGTTGCGATCATTCTGATCATCGCCGCGATTGCAATTCCCAATCTTCTGCGCGCAAAGATTGCCGCAGACGAATCATCGGCGGCGGCGAGTGTTCGCCAGATGTCGACGGCGCAAATCGCATACGCTGCTACCTACCCGGCAGCGGGTTATGCTACCAACCTGGCGACGCTTGGGCCGGCAAATCCCAGTTGCAGCGCCGGGCCAAGCAGCACGAACGCCTGCATTCTGGATGTTGTCCTCTCCAGCGGCACCAAGAGTGGCTATACATTTCTTTCCGCTGGTTCCGGTGGGGGTGGTGGCACGCCGAACTCGCAGTTTGTGTCCAGTTCGGCCCCAAGCGCATATAACGTGACGGGAGTCCGCAACTTCTGCATGATTACGGATGGCGTGATGCGCATAAACCCAGGCCCTGCGACGATGGCACCGGATCTGGCTACCTGCACCGCCTACCCTATTGCCCAGTAGGCACTCTGGTAATCAGTCGCCGCTCAAGCAAGGCATCTACTCCCCCTCCTTTTGCATATAATTTTGCAGGCGTCCACTGCCATGCCTGCGATCGAAATTCTCGGCCTCGAAAAAATTTATAACGTAGGATTCTGGCGCAAGCGCACCAGGCGCGCATTGCATCCCCTACATCTCTCAGTTGAAGAAGGGGAGATCTTTGGCTTCCTGGGCCCGAACGGCGCCGGGAAAACCACCACCCTCAAAATACTTATGGGTCTGGTTTTTCCGACCAGCGGCACGGCGCGAATTCTTGACCTCGGGCTTGATGATCCGAGAATGAAAGCGCAAATTGGTTTCCTTCCCGAGCAGCCCTATTTCTACGATTACCTGACCGCGAGAGAGCTGCTGAAGTATTACGGACAACTTTCCGGGGTGGATGCCAAATATCTGTCCCGCAGAGTTGACGATGTTCTGGATCAGGTCGGGCTGGCGAACTCGGCAAATGTTCAATTGCGAAAGTTCTCGAAGGGCATGCTGCAGCGGGCGGGGATTGCTCAAGCGATCCTGCACGATCCAAAGGTTGTGTTTCTGGATGAACCGATGTCGGGGCTTGATCCGATGGGGCGCCGTGAAGTGCGCAACCTGATCGAAAAATTGAAGGCCGCGGGCAAAACCGTATTTTTTTCCACGCATATTCTGTCGGATGCGGAGGCGCTTTGCGATCGGGTCGCTATTCTGCATATGGGAGAGCTTCGCGGAGTCGGCGCAGTTGCGGAACTTACTGCCGGGGTCCATGGGAAGGTAGAGATTGTCTGGCATGGAACGAATGTTCCTTCAGTCGTGCGGTCGATAACGGCAGAGATTCACAGCGCCGCCGGCATAACCCGCGCCGTCTTGCCTGAGGAGAGCCAGGATGCGGTTCTCGAGGGACTACGGCGGGAAGGATTCCACTTGATTTCGCTGACTCCGGTACGAACATCGCTGGAGGATTATTTCGTGGCGCAGCTTGGGAGTGCAACGAAAGAGGAAGCGGTCTCCATTCGAGGTTAAGCAGCAAACAATGAACTCTCGCATTCTGCACATAGCGACGAACACATTCCGCGAAGCTGTACGCGACCGTGTGCTCTACAACCTGATCGCATTCGCGCTGCTGATGTCTATAGCCGCCGTGCTGGTCGGGCAGATTTCAATCCATATTGAACGCCTGGTCGTGATCAACCTCGGCCTTACCGCTGTTTCTCTGTTTGGGCTGGTGATTGCGATCCTGATTGGCATTGGCTTGGTATCGAAGGAAATGGATAAGCGCACACTCTACACCGTGCTTTCCCGGCCGGTGCGTCGCTGGGAGTTTATTGCGGGGAAATTCTTTGGGCTTACCGGGACGCTGATTGTAAATACGTTCTTCATGGCCATCGGGGTTTTTGCCGCGCTTGCATACGTTTCGCATCACTTCGTGCGTTCAGACGCCTGGGTGCTGGCTGCGCTTTACTTCATCGTGTTGCAATTCGTTCTTATCACAGCGTTGGCATTGTTCTTCTCTTCATTTTCGACTCCCATATTTTCGGCGGTTTTTGCTTTTTGGTTATTTGTGATCGGCAACTTCGCTGGAGATCTACGCAACTTCGCCGCTATGACACATGGCGTTACGCGTGCGCTGGCGACGGCAGCCGCGTATATCGTGCCGAATTTTTCTGATCTCAACGTCATAAGCCAGGTGGCGCATGGCGAAGCGGTGCCGATTCGACTGATCATCCTGAATACGGCTTACGTCACGGTTTACGCTTTGGCAGTTCTGAGCGGGGCAGTTGTGATTTTTGAGCGCCGGAACCTGAAATGACGCGCTCACAAAAACTCACCGCGGTTGCCAGTCTGATTCTGATCGTAAGCATGGCAAGCGCCGTGGTGCTGGTTCGCACCCTCGATCGTTCACGTCCGCAGGCGAGACTGCAGGAAGTGTTGTATGTCTCATCGCCAAAATTGCTCAAACGCCTCAGCCTGGGATACGAAGGACTGCTTGCCGATATCTACTGGACCCGTGTTGTGCAATATTTTGGCGGCATTCACGCTCATGGCGGTGGGCAATACAAGCTACTGTGGCCTTTGCTGAACATAACCACACAACTTGACCCTCACCTCATGCCTGCCTACGAGTTCGGCAGCACATTTCTTTGCGCAAAACCGCCGAACGGGGCGGGAATGCCCGATGAGGCGATCGAGTTGGTTCGACACGGCATCAGGAACAACCCCAGCGATTGGCACCTCTATTACGACCTGGCTTTTATCTATTACGACCAGAAGGACTATCGCGATTCCGCCGAGGCATTTCTACATGGCTCACAGTTGCCGGACGCACACCCATTTTTGAAGATCATGGCCGGGCAGATGGCTGAACATGGCGGCGATCTGGCGACCGCGCGCATGATGTGGTCGGCGACTCTGCAAAATAGTCATGACTCGATGATTCGCGCTAACGCAGCGGCACATCTTCGCGCGATCCAGGCCGATGCAGACGTAATCGTTTTGGAACAGCTGGCCGAGCAATATCGGCAACGCAAAGGACATTTTCCTGAGAATTTCTCGGAGCTGATTTCTGCTGGAATGCTGAGGGGCGAGCCACTTGACCCGATGGGTCATCCGTATCGGCTTGAGCCAGGCGGCAAAGTGGTGGTGTCTGACCCCGACTATCTGCCATTCCTTGACACCGGACTTCCCGAGGGCTACGTTCCCCGCCACGTCCCGAGATTACCGCCGGCAAAATAATTTCTGATCTTGCCTGAGAACGATTTCAACCTGACCCGCGCGCTCAACTGCTGGTGGCGGAGGCAGCGCCAGGAAGTGGGCTGGTTGCATGCATTCACTCGCCTGAATGCAGTACTTTTTGAGTTCCTGCGCGATTCCCTTCCCGGCCGAAGTCGGCGGCGCTACGGAGATATCGATTTCGATTGGGAACATCGTGTCGATACGACCAGCGGAACGGTGAGCTGGCGTACGCGTCTGCTGGGTCTTCTGAGTTCGCCTTATCAACCAATTCCAGCCGAAGAATTCCGCGAAATCATGAACGCCCTGGCGATCGATTTTACCCAGTTTACATTTATCGACTTTGGCTCTGGTAAAGGACGAGCTTTGCTGCTGGCTTGCGGTTTCGGATTTCGACGGATCATTGGAATCGAGCTGCTTCCGGAGTTACACCGAATCGCGCAAGAAAACCTTCGCAAATTCGAGCGAAAAGGAACGGTGTGCAATATTGAACTGTTGTGCGAAGATGCGACCAGGTTTGCTTTCCCAGCGGAGCCCACAGTTGTTTTTTTGTTTAATCCATTACCTCAATCGTCACTAGCCATATTGCTGGAAAACATTGCCGCCTCGTTGTGTCAACATCCACGAGTTTTGTACGTGGTTTATGCGAATCCGGTGCATGAGACGGTGCTGGCTCAGTCTCAGGTGTTAAGAAAGACTGTCGGAAATTTGAAATACTGCGTTTTTCGGAGTAAGGCCAGTTAGGCCGCGGGATCTGAGAGGTCTTCCTCGGACTGAGATTGGCCCAGGGCTTTATCGCCGAGATCGATCCAGCGCCGCAACTGCGCCTTCACCTGATCGCTCTTCCGACGGAGGGGTACGTTAACGCTATCGGGCGACATACGAAGGAGATCGTCGCCGGCACGATTACGGCGGCGGCGCTCGATTGGAACTTTGGATCCTGGGCTTGCCATTTGCGCCTGCTCGGTACAACTTCGCAGTGACTATTATGAAGGTTCAACGGGAATTGTCCGATACAGTACAATCCGTAAAATCTATACTCAATCTAGGTAATACGGATAAGACTTCAGAGTTGCTGCACAAGCATCCAAGTCTTTAGAGGTGAAAGGCACTTCTCCGCTTCATCTTCTTCGCGATTAAATCAAAGCAAGTGAATGAAAACACACGTGGCATTCCGATTCCTTCTCGTTCCATTTATGGCGCTGCTCTGCGTATCTGAGGCAACACCCGCGCTCGGATTGCCGAATGTAAATACCGTAGCCCGTCAGGTCGATGAACGGTACAACCACCTTCAAACCCTCGAAGCGGATTTCACGGAAATCTATCAAGGCGGCGGGATGGAGCGGACCGAATCAGGCAAACTGTGGCTGAAAAAACCTGGCAAGATGCGCTGGGAATACCGTTCTCCTGAGGAGAAGCTGTTTGTCGATGACGGACGGGAGGGGTGGCTCTATCTGCCGATGGAAAAGCAAGTGCGCAAGTCGTCCATGAAAAACCTGGATGACCTTCGCTCACCACTTGCCTTCCTGCTTGGCAAGACAAAGCTGGAAAAGGAGTTAGCTGGCCTCTCGTTTGCGCCCGACATCGAGGCATGGCACCCGGGTGACGCTATTTTGCGGGGAGTTCCGCGAGGCTGGGAGGGCAGAATTCGCGAGATCCTGATCGAGGTCACGCCGGAGCACCAGATCGCTCGAATTCTGATCGATGGCGTGGACGATTCGATCACCGAATACCGGTTCAGCGATCAGAAAGAGAATGTTGCTGTTGGCAACGAGCAGTTTCGATTTACGCCAGGGCCGGGCATGGAAGTGATTGACGACGAAAACGGAAATTAACCCTCGATTGATGTTACTGCCGATACACTTCGGGGCTAAGTAGCTGCAAAATCGAGGATTTTTGAATGTTAGACTGGGTGGGGCGAACCCCAATCCCTGTAAAAAATGGCTGAATTTTTAATCAAAGTTGCCGATGAACGCGGCCGCTTGCTGCAACAAGTGGAAAACGGAATCTCGGAGGCCGAGGTCCGCGACCGCTTTGCGCAACAGGGATTCCTCGTCTATTGGGTGAAGCCCAAGGGCCTGCTGATAGGCGGCAAGGTGAGCCGGCAGAAGCGGGTCAGGTCCTCGACTTTTCTGGTTTTCAACCAGCAACTGCTTACTTTGCTGAAGGCTGGTTTGCCGGTTTTGAGTTCGATCGACCTGCTGATCAAGCGCCAGAGAGACACGTATTTTCGTGGGCTTCTGCAGAACGTTCGCGAGCGCGTGAAAGGCGGAGAACTTCTCTCGGAAGCTTTCGCCGCGCAACACGCCTTTCCGAAGATTTATACGACGACGCTGATGGCGGGTGAAAAAAGCGGAAACATGGACGAGGTGCTCTCGCGCTATGTCAATTTTCAGCGCATGGCACTCACGTTCAAGAAAAAATTAGCGGTCTCGCTGGTTTATCCAGCATTGCTGGTGTCAGTAGTTACGTGCATGTTTATGTTTCTGGTCACGTACGTTGTGCCGCAGTTTGCGAAGTTGTATTCGGATTTAAACGCGCAGCTGCCGGAGATCACGACCATAATGCTCAACATCGGTACGCATGCACAACGCTATGCGCCGATTGGCCTCGTGGTTCTTACTCTCACGGCTATTCTCGTCTGGCGCTGGAAGGCAACCGACCGCGGGGCGGAAACCATTGACCATGCCGTGCATAAGATTCCGCTGGTCGGCGATATTTGGATGAAGTACCACGTTTCGACTTTTTCACGAATGCTCTCTACGCTGCTGACCGGCGGCATGCCGCTCGTGCCCTCGCTTGAAACAGCGGGCGCCTCGATGAGCAGCCGTACGATCGTGAACGGATTAAATCGCGCTGCAAACCGGGTGCGCGAGGGGCAATCGCTGGCAAAAAGCCTCGAAGAGCAGAAGGTTTTCCCCGATCTCTCGGTGGAAATGATTGAAGTTGGTGAGTCTACCGGGGCGTTACCGGCAATGTTGAACTCCGTCGCGGAATTCTATGAAGAGGATGTGCAAACCGCCCTCGCTGGTGCAATGGCGTTGATCGAGCCGGTCATTCTGATCATCATGGCTGTATTTGTGGGCGGAATCCTGATTTCGCTCTATTTGCCGATATTCACACTGGGATCGAGCATTCACTAGAGCATCAGGGCAGGTTTGGTATGAGCAGCATGGCAGATAAGAAAACGGTGTTGGTGACCGGCGGCAACGGGCAGGTGGGAACGACAAAAGCTGCCGATGAAATCGAACGCGCAAAGGACGTCGCCCGGCGCTATCGCTGCGACTTTGTCGATCTGCGCGATTTTCAGTTACACCACGACCTGTTCACCAAAATTTCACCGCACCTGATGTTCCGCTACAACTTTGTACCGCTGGAAGAAACCTCGGATGGGCGTCTGGCGATCGCGATTGCCGACCCCAGCCGGTTGATGATGATTGATGAGATCAGCCTGCTGTTGAGCAAGCGGATCATCACCAAAGTTGCGACGCTCACGCAGATCAACGAAATTCTCAAGAAGACCGAGCAGTCGAAGCGGGTTCTGGAAGATGCCAGTGAAGGCTTCACGCTCGATGTAGTTCACGAAGAAGAAGGCAGCGACGAGAGCATCTCGATTGACAGGCTGACGGCGCAGGGCGATATGAGCCCGATCATCCGGCTTGTTGATACGACGATTTTTACCGCGCTGCAGCGGCGAGCGAGCGACATTCACATCGAGACGCGGGACGATTCGGTGAACATTAAATTCCGCATTGACGGCGTGCTCACGCAAGCGATGCCGCCGATCGCGAAAGAGCACCACTCGACCATCATCTCGCGAATTAAAGTCATGAGCGAACTCGATATCTCCGAGCGCCGCGTGCCGCAGGACGGCCGCTTCCGCGTGAGATACGGGCAGCCGGAACGCCCGATCGATTTTCGCGTGTCGATCATGCCATCGATTCACGGCGAAGATGCTGTGCTGCGCGTGCTTGATAAAGAATCGATGAGCGAGAAGTTTCGCTCGCTCACTTTGGATGTTGTCGGTTTTGACGAAGACGACTTGCGGAAATTCCGCCGTTACATCAAAGAGCCTTACGGCATGGTGCTGGTTACCGGGCCGACAGGAAGCGGAAAGACGACGACGCTTTACGCCGCGATCAACGAAATCAAGACTGAAGAAGACAAGATCATCACCATTGAAGACCCGGTTGAATATCAGATTCGCGGGATCACGCAAATTCCGGTGAATGAGAAAAAGGGACTGACCTTCGCGCGCGGTTTGCGATCCATTTTGCGCCACGATCCCGACAAGATCATGGTCGGCGAAATTCGCGATACCGAAACGGCGCAGATTGCGATTCAATCGGCGCTTACCGGTCACCTGGTGTTCACAACCGTTCACGCGAACAACGTGGTTGACGTGCTCGGGCGCTTCCTCAACATGGGGGTTGAGCCGTACAACTTCGTTTCTGCGCTGAACTGTATTCTAGCGCAGCGCCTGGTGCGCTTGATCTGCAATTCCTGCCGCCAGGTAGTGAATTATCCATCGGATGTGCTTGAAGCGAGCGGTCTCGACCCCGAGCAGTGGTCGAAGGTCCCGTTCTATGAAGGCTTGGGCTGTATCGAATGTGCAGGCACGGGTTTCCGCGGACGAAGTGCGATTCACGAGCTGCTCGATTTGAGCGATCGCATCCGCGAGATGATTCTGGCGCGCAAACCGACTTCGGAGATTCGCCGCGCGGCGCGCGAAGAAGGCATGCGCTTCCTGCGCGAATCGGCGCTGGATAAAGTCCGCAATGGAATGACCACGTTGAAGGAGATCAATAAGGTCACGTTTATCGAGACGATGAGGTAAACCCGTGGCTCGTGATTCGGGGCTCGTGGCTAGTCGCTTGTCGAGCTAACCACTGAATCGAATCACGAACCACGAGTCACGAATCACTTGTTTTTATGCTACGCAACAACCATTCCGCCCGACCGAAGCTGGCTTGCGAAATTGCGCCCGACCGTGTGATTGCCGCACGGGCCGCCGATTCGCGCCAGGTGCTCGATCTGTGCTCGACCAGCGAGCTTGCGCCGGGCTGTGTCGTCCCGGATCTGACCGAGAGCAACGTGCGCCAGCGGGAGATGGTCGTGACCGCGTTGCGTCGCGTGCTGGAGCAGATCGGAGGACGCTCACGTGACGTAGTCGCGATCCTTCCCGATGCGGCGGTGCGCGTGGTGCTGCTCGATTTTGACACGCTGCCCGATAAAAGCAGTGAAGCCGAGAGCGTGGTGCGGTTTCGGTTGAAAAAATCCTTGCCCTTCGATGTAGATAAAGCTGCGGTTTCTTATCACGCACAAACTTCGGGAACTGGCGTTCGCGTAATTGCTGCCGTGGCTCTGAACAATGTGGTTCAGGATTACGAGGCGGTATTCACCGAGGCGGGATTCAGTCCGGGAGTAATTCTGCCCTCTATGCTCGCGGCCTTGGGCGGCGCAGCCGGAGATAAGGGAACGCTGGTCATCAAGGTCGATGCTCACACCACGAGCATTGCGATCCTCGACAAGCAACAACTCCTGCTGTTTCGGACTCTCGAAAATGCCCGCGGCGTCACCATCAGCGGCGAGCAGCTGGCGGAAGATGTTTATCCGTCGGTGGTATTTTTTCAAGACACATACTCGACCAACATCGAAGAAGTTTATGTCGCCGGAATTTCGGACATCGCCGGAGCGGCGCCGGCATTGCAGGCGCAGACGGGAGCTGAAGTGAGAGAGCTGGTTCGGGCATCGCAGCTCGGGCTCGGCGGAGGTTCGATTCCAAAATGGAGGATGGCCGGAGTAGTTGGCGCACTGCTTTCCTGATATGCGGCTGAATATCAATCTCGCATCCAGGCCTTACGAAGATTCGCGGCAGTTCTGGATCTACTGGGGAACAGGGCTTGGTCTGCTCGGGCTGATCACGGCGTTGCTGGTTTTTTTGGCAGTGACCGGGTTCATCGATGCCAGCCGTGACCGCCAGCAGATTGGGAAGCTCGAGGCAGAGTTGGCGAAGTACGACCAGGAGAAGAACGAGGCTGTGGCCATGTTCAATGATCCTGAGAACCGAGTCGTTCGCGACCGCTCACGCTTCCTCAACGGCCTGTTCGAGCGCAAAGCATTTTCCTGGACGCTGGTGTTTGAAGAACTGGAACAAGTAATGCCGGCGCATTTGCACGTCATCTCCATCAATCCTGGCATCACTGACGAGAATGAATTGCAGCTCAAGCTTGTAGTCGGCGGGGACACGCAGGAACAAGCGCTGGACCTGGTGCGCAAGATGGAAAATTCGAAGCATTTCCGGCAGACGCGGATTGATGCGGAAAAGTTTTCGGAGCAGCAGAACAGCAACACTGACCGGGTGCAGTTCGATATTGACGCGTTGTATGTGCCATCATCTGGGCATGATTTCGCGGGAAATGGCGGAGGTTTGAACTGATGCCGGACCTGAAACGCACACGGAGTCAGTTGAAGATCGCGGTTGCAACGCTTGTGGTGATAGATGTGGTTGCTGTCGCCATGCTGGTGACCCCACTTGCCGGGATGCGCGAGACGCGACAACAGGAGATGCGACAACTTTGGCAGGAGCTGAAGTCGCGCGAATTCGCCTCCTGGCGCGGGCTGGACAAAAAAATCCCAGTGGCGAAGCAGGAGATCGAAGCTTTTTACCAGCAAAGGTTCCCGACGGAAGAATCCACGATTTCAGCAGAGCTCGAGCGAGTGGGTTCCCAAACCGGCGTGCGGGTCACGGGCGTGAAGTACGCGGTAAAAGATGCATCCATCGAAGGATTGCAGCGGGTCGAGATCACGGCAACTTTTTCCGGCGATTATCTGCAATTGGTGCGCTTCGTCAACGGGTTGGAGCGCGACAGGCTTTTCTTTCTGGTCGATGGCGTGGACCTGGGCGGCGAGCAAAACGGAATTGTTGGATTGCAAATCAAAGTTGAGACGTATTTGAGGTCGACGTAGTGAAGCTGGGCGCAGAAAGTCGGAACAAAGTGATCGCGGCGGTCTCTCTTCTGGTTGTGGCCGGCGTGCTGATGGCTACGCGCTTCTCTGGCTTTATGGGAAGCTCGCCCTCGAGCGCGTCTACTCCAGCCCCTGCGAGCATTAATCCGCGTTCCGCACCCGACAGGCCATTGCGTGGATTTAAAAGCGAGCGTGCGGGGAAAAAGCAGAACTCGTCGCAATCGCTTGATCCAACTCTGCATACCGAACTGCTGAAGGTGAGCGAGGACACGAAATACGAAGGCACCGGACGAAATATTTTCAAGATTTTCGTGGAGATCCCGAAGCCGATCGTGCCAGTGACTCCACAGCCGAATCTGGCAAACAATCAGCCGCCTCCTCCGCCCCCACCTCCTCCGATCAACCTGACTTTCTACGGGTTCGCGACTCCTACGGGTGGAGCTAAGCGAATCTTTTTGGCACAGGGCGAAGATGTCTTTATTGCCAGAGAGGGCGACATTGTTGACCGCCGTTACAAAGTGGTGCGCATTTCTCCGACTGCGGTCGAGATTCTGGATGTGTTGAGCAACAATCGCCAGAGCATTCCGCTCACGCAAGGATGAAACCGTTGAATCATCGGATCATTGAGCGATTGAGTTACTGCCGCAAACGATCCATGCTTTCAATTGTTCAACAATCCGGTAAGTGAATGATTTAATCCGGTGAAGATCCCAGTTTTAATCCGGCAACGCGAACGTGGCTACATGCTGCTCACGCTCATGCTGTTCGTCTCGCTTCTTGCCATCGCGTCGCTGGGATGGATTCAGCGAGTGGACTTCGAGATCAAGCGCGAGCGCGAAGAGGAGATGATCCATCGAGGCGTGCAGTATTCCCGGGCGATCAAACACTTCGTAAAAAAATTTGGACGTTATCCTTCGCGGATTGAAGAACTGGAGAATACGAACAACATTCGTTTTTTGCGAAAGCGCTACAAGGATCCAATCACCGGCAAAGATTTCAAGCTGCTGCACCTGAACGATGTGCAGATGTCGTTCAGTCCGGGAGCGGCCAGCGGCATGGCGCCGGGATCGCCGGGCATCAGCGCGGCTGGGGCACAAGCAGGCGCGCCGGGCGCGCTCACGATGAGTGCAAATTCTGCCACCGGCCCCGGCCCGAGTTCCATTCCCGGCAACCAGCAGAATGGGCAAACCGGTGCGACCGACAACTCCGGTACAGATCAGTCCGCGCAAAATGGATCGGGGTCTTCCGATAAC
>DATIYR010000434.1:0-13268 GCA_035517535.1 Terriglobales bacterium | reverse complement strand
AGCCCAACCTTGCCGCGGCCTGCGCTGGGGTGCGATGACGATCTGATTATTCTCAACGCGCAACTCGACAGCATCCCCCAATCCAACCTGCTCGATAAGCGGCTTGGGGATTCGTACGCCGCGTGAGTTACCAATGCGGATCAAATCAGTTTTCATTTTTAGTAAGTACATTGTAATTACATAATAGGAAGCAGTCAAATCGGCAGACTAGAAGCGAAACGCCATGCCGCCGCCGAGATAATAGTTGTGCTGGCGAGTTTTGCCGGTATCGACATTAATCGGCGGAATTCCGCTCCAGTCATCGCGAGCTTCGAAGCGAAAGATATAGCGTTCAATGGCTTTCCAAGGGATGTGCGTATCGAGTCCCACTCCACCTTGCAAGACGCCGGATGTAGCCGAGCGGTTACCGGTATTGGTGCCGTAATAGATGAGATCGCTGTTCGCTCCGAAGTGGCCGAAACCGCCACCGAGGCTCACCCAGGGAGAAAACGCCAAGGCTGGAATAAAACGCAGCCGGGCCGCAGGAGTAATGAAGAACGAGCGGTAGTCGACGGGGACTTGATTCGCGGCGTAATGCAGGTCTTCGTCTAGGTTAAAAGTGGCGGGCACCTCGGCAGCGAATTCGATCCAGTCGGTAGTGTGGAGGATTCGCGCGTAGTTTACTTCGAAGGAAACACCGTTGCCATGCTGCACGTTCGCATTACTGAGACCCGAGTTCGGCACGCCCTGATCGCTGACAAACGTGTCACCAATGGTTCCGGAGATTTCATTTTTGCCGGTCTGATAGGACTCCTGTCCAAAAGCCAAAGCGACAGCGAGCACGACCAGCGTGGCACCGAAGCAAAGCCTCGACAAATTTCCCCCTCGCGTAGCCGCGCTAAATCGAGCGTAGCACGAGGATAGTTGGCGGGAGTTGGCGGGAAAGGTGCGTCGGCAAAGGCTTCGCTGCGATTTTGACAACTTCAGTGCAGCTCGATCGGATTGACCTCAGTGGCCGTTCGGCCGAATTTGTATTCGAGAAGCCATTGCGGCACTGACTGGCCGCTTGCTTGGTTGGGAGTGAACTTCCATTTGCGCGATGCCTCCAGCGCCAGGCGCGCAAAATATCGGCTCGGACCAGGCGAGGTCAGCGTAGCTGAGGAAACTTCGCCATTTGAATCCACCGCTACGCGAACTTTGACTCGGACTTTGCCATGAACCGTCAGACGGGCGCTGAGAGGAACTTGCGGCAGAACGCGTTCGACTACCAATCGATTTACGGATGGCGTGACGGAATTTGTTTGAGGATTCGGAACCGACCGCTCAGGAGCAGGCTGCGGAGTCGCGGTTTCACTGCTCGCCTGCTCTGCCGTCGCAGCATTCTCGGCTTTGCTGGTATGCCTGAAGGAGATCAGGCCAAAAATGATTGCACTCAACACAACCACCGCGAGCACCGGAACGATGATTTTCGCTTTAGCAGCTTGCGGCTTAGGTGTTGGTTTTGTCGGCAATTGCGGACGTAGCAATTCCTTGATCCGCTCGAGCGAGCACCTTTCCTCGGGATCAACGCGCAGGCTCTCGCGCACGATCAAACGGTAAGGCGCGGGAATGGATTTGGGCACAGCTGGAATAACAGGATTGGAGCGGTTCCAATTCAACGGGCGCTGATTGAATGCAGCGACCAAAATCATCCCGAGCGACCATATATCTGCTGCGCAGCTGAGCTTGCCGGAGTCGACCTCCGGCGAGTCGTATGCACTCAAGGGATTCGCCGTTGTTCCGTTGCCGACTTGGCGGACGTTATCAGTCGAGAGTTTGAGCCGATTTTTTACCGCCAGCAGATTCGACGGTTTGAGGCGCGAGTGGACCAGACCACGTGCATGCAGAAAAGCCAAACCGTCGAGCATAGGCGGAAGAAGTTCGCTCACCTCCGCAGCTGAAAGTGAACGCGACGGCAAAACCTGGTCCAAATGCTCTTCCGCATGCTCCATCACGCAATAGACCCACTGCGCGCCATTGACCCGGCACGATCCGGCATCGAAAATTCGCAGAAGGTCCGGGTTCGACAACGTCGCCAGCTCCTTCCATCGCATGACCTGCTGCGCAGGATTCAGAGAGTCAGCGCGGACGAGCTTTATGGCCGCAGGCTGTGCCGGCTTGCCCGGCAATTCGGTACGAAACACGGTTGTTGCCGCCGAGCCGCCGATCCATTCGAGCAGGGGATACTTGGCGTCGATGACCTGGCCTTGCCAGCGTTCCTGAGCCACTGCAGCATTCATCGGGATTCACTCGTGAGGCGAATTGTATGTCGAAATCGAGGTGAGCGCGAACACCGCAGGCCAGTCACCGCAGACGGGCGTGCCAGTGGCCGTTGGGTGCGTGAGCACCGGAAATTGGATCGGTCGAACACTGAACTGAAGTAGCTTGCGGCAGGGTGGGCTGGACCAGCCGTGGTTCATCATAGGCACTCTGAGGCGGGGAGGCAAGAAGAAGCTGAAATTTGACCAAGAGGCGGGGGGAAATGCTATTTCTGCCGAAAAACGTCCCGGCGGATGTCTGGCCAAAACTCTTTAGCAATGTTGTTCAGGGCGGCGGATTCCATCTGATCTCCCCAATCTCGCAAGGTTTGGTGCAGACCGCGCTCCTGCGGTGGGTAATAAGCGTTCGAGAGTGATGCCTCCAGGGCATTCCCGCCAACTTCCGACCAATCGAAACTGGTACCATTCGAATCTGTCTTGGTAATTACCGTGCGAGATAAGGAGTAGCTGAGCCGCCGCCAGAATCCGCCGCGCCCCAAAGTAAAGTACCGGGGGTCCTCGTGGGTCACAACCGGCACAATGGCTTCGGTGAAGAAAGTTCCAGAGACTCCGTCTGCAAATGCGCGCCAGTAGTAACGCATATAGCCGGCGAAGCCGCGCCCGAGTTCGGGGTCGGAATCCAAACCGTAGCTCTGCGCCGTGATCATCGCCGTCCAAACGAAGGATGAGTAATCGAAACTGTCATGTGAGGCCAGAACAAATTTTTGACGTGGCGATAGAGGCGTAAACTTGACGCCCGCGCTGACTGCACCGAAGTTAGGAACCACCCATAGCATGCGCTTGGTCTGCTTCGGCTCCGAGTTTTGTGTGGATTGTGAGTTGTTGGTAGATGACGTTTTCGTTTGCGAGTTGCTTTGGGCAGGGGTGGTCGACTGCGGAGCCGCGTCGCCGGAGTTTAGCGCTGCCTGCTGGCTCTCTACTGCGAGCGCGGCACCAGGAGCGTCAGGGAGATATTGAGCCAAAAGAATAACGGCGGAAAGTAAAACGAAAGCTACTGTTTCAAGTGGGTTTCGAATACTGGCGAATATGTTCAGAGTCGCGTGCAGCTTTGCGGTTTGGTCCACGTCCGTATGTCCGTTGCTATACGATGACGTTTCCTGCCGGATTTCTGCCTGACTCTGAATCGATAGGTGGCGAAATTATGCCATTAGTGGGACTTCAAAGCCATCAGGAAGGAATCCTGCGAGCTCCATGGCATGCCCGGCTTCGGGGTTTCGCATGAATGTATTCCAGACGAATTGAGTGCGGGCATTTTCGGCCATCAGCATGGTGATGCCGGCGTCGATCCCGATTACGTCACGGCTGACCCAACCGGTAAGCGGATTGAATGCATCGACAAAGCCGTACTCCTTCCAGATCTGCTTACCGTACTGGCGGCGCAAGGTTGAAAGCACAGTCATGGATTCGCGGAAGAGGAACGGCAATGATCCGGCTGATGCAGCGGGGACGATGCTGCCATCAATCGGGCCTAAAACTGGAGGGCCACCCCATGCGACGTATCCTTCGCGCGATTCAGAGGCACTGATTCCCCAAACATCTTTCGAGTAGCAAGGAAAACGGCGGCTCAGCTCTTCGCAGAATTCGCGATGGGCCAGTGAAGCGATGACCGAATTCTCAAAATAGTTGGCATAATCATCGTGCTTCGACCGGAAATCAAACCAGGCGTGGGAATACTGATGCACGAACAGCGGCGCCGGGCTGGAGATATATTGATGGCCGCGATAGACCATCTTGGGACGATGAATGGCATGCCAGCACTCCGGCGGAATCGGATGCGTGACAGAACCCATCGCGAGCAGGTACATCATCATCAGCTCGCAATAAGAATCCCAGCGTTGACGGCTGAAGTGGTACTCAGGTGTCCAATCCATGGCGAAGGTCTTGCCGCCATTTAATGCCCAAGGCCAGTCCACGCGTTTGTAGATTGTGGTGGCGTCACGGTAGAGGGCCTCATCGCTGAAATGCTGCCGGCAGGTGAGCACGCCACAGAGCAGGATGGAAGTATCGATGGGTGAGACTTCCGAATGGACCGCACGCTCGCCGCTTGCAGGATCGAGATAGTGGTAATAAAACCCGTGTTCGGTAGGGAGATTCGCCAGAAACTGCAACGCTTGAGCGACGCGTTGCTGAATCTGATCGCGCGATCGAAAGCCTCGTTCAGCACCAATACACAGGGCGGTGAGGCCGAATCCCGTGGCGGCAATGCTCGAGAAGCCGCAATTGCTCGCTCCTGCAGCGTTGGCGCGATCGAACACCAACCCGGTCTGCGGGTCAGCTTGGTTCCAGAAAAATTCGAAGGCGGTGCGCTCTACTTCGTTTAGCAGGGTGGAGTCGTTCGTTGCGGGATCAGCGGGACCGGTGAGCAGATCGGAGGCAGCGATCTTCCTCGCGAACGGAAGAGTTGCGGCCCCAGTCAGCGCCACGCGAAGGAATTGACGACGGGTCGGAAACATCGAACTGGTACTCTCATTATGAAACAGAGCTGCTGATTCGCAAGCCGCAAAGCCGCACAAAAGTGAAACTTCTTCCTTGGCCTTGAAAAAATTTCACGAAAAAGCGCGGTTACCTAAGTTCGCACACAGTGTTGCGGAAATCGAAGCGCTCATTGTGAACGTGTGTCACGAACGTCATAAGGCAAACGACTTAACCGAAGCGCGAGCGGAATTTATAATGAATTGCAGGTCGGCAAATTGGGGAAAGACGGTAATCTAACCATCCGAGAGCTGTGAAGCCGTCTTCGTAAGTGCAAGAGATAAAACCTCTGGGCGGCTTTTCGGCATCTCTGGTGGTACCGCGCGGCGCGGGCCTTTAAGACCGGGCCAGGACTCGGCCAAATGTCAGAAAACGAAACCTTCTGGAGCAGTTGGCAAGAGCGCCTTTCGGCCTTACGCAACGTCCCGCCTGTCTTAAAGATCGTTTGGCAAGCAGGGCCGGGGGTGGTTACTTTCGGCATCAGCGCGCGAGTCGTTGCCGCCGTCATCCCGATCGGGCTCACCTACATTGCCAAGCTGATTATTGACATCGTCAATAACTCGCTAAAAGCCCACCAACCAGTCCCGACGCGCCTGTGGTGGCTGGTTGCGGCGGAATTTGGTACGGCCCTGGTGAGCAGCCTGATTAGCCGGGCGATCGATTACTCCGATTCTCTGCTTGCAAATAAATACACGCGGCACGTCAGCATTGAGGTTATGAAGCATGCGTCCGAGCTGGACGTGATCGCGTATGAAGATCCGGTCTTCTACGACCGCCTGGAGCGGGCGCGAGTGCAGGCGACGGACCGCCTGGTGATGATCCAGTCGATCGGGCGCCTCGAACTACAGGCAATTACTGCAATCGCATATTCGGTGGCGGTGATGTTTTATGCGCCATGGCTCATGCTGCTGCTGATTGCGGCCGTCGTTCCTGCATTTCTTGGCGAAACCCACTTTGCTTTTCTCGGATACGCGAAGAATTTCCGCCAAACCCCGATAAAACGCCAACTCGACTACTTACGCCAGGCCGGTGCCACTAAGGAAGCGGCCAAAGAACTTAAGCTTTTCAACCTAGCCGGATTCTTTACCAACAGGTTCGCGAAGCTCTCCGACATTATTTATAAGCAGGATGTTGATCTGGCGCGCAAGAGGCTGGGGATCGGTTCTATCCTCTCTGTGATCAGCACCGGCGGATATTACGGCGCGTACGCGTATGTGATCTGGAAAACCGTCGCCGGCCGATTGACGATCGGTACTTTTTACTTCCTCATCACCGCCATCATGCAGGCGAGCAGCAACATTCAGCAGGTGTTTTCGACTCTTTCTGGAATTGCCGATCAGGCTTTGTTCCTGACTGATCTGCTTGCGTTTTTTGAAATGCGGCCGACGATCCAATCGAAGCCGAATGCTTTGCCAGCGCCCCGGCCGATTCGCCAGGGATTCGAATTTCGCAACGTGTCATTTCAGTATCCCGGGAATGAGCGGCTGGTTATTGATCATTTGAATTTTCACCTTCATCCTGCAGAGCGGGTTGCGCTGATCGGCGAAAACGGACAGGGCAAGACGACGATCGTGAAGCTGATCACCCGGCTTTACGATCCGACTGAGGGACAGATACTGCTCGATGGAATTGATCTGCGCGAGTACGATTTGGAGGATTTGTATCGTGAGATCGGGGTGATCTTTCAGGACTTCATGCGCTATGAAATGACTGCTCGGGAAAATATCGCGGTGGGAAAAATCGAACAGATCGAAGACCTGGCGGCTTTGACTGACTCCGCACACAAGAGCCTTGCAGATGAAGTGATCGCGAGGCTTCCAGCAAAGTATGAACAGATGTTAGGCCGGCGGTTCGAGAGCGGAGTCGATCTTTCAGGCGGTGAGTGGCAGAAGCTGGCGTTGGCGCGGGCTTATCTCCGCGATTCACAATTGTTGATTCTTGACGAACCAACGGCTGCGCTCGACGCGCGAAGTGAGTACCAAGTCTTTCAGCGCTTCGCCGAGCTGACCGCAGGCAAGATGGCGCTGTTCATCTCACACCGGTTTTCGACCGTGCGCATGGCGGACCGCATCGTAGTACTTGAGAGCGGCCGAATCGTAGAAGAAGGTACTCACGAGAAGCTCACGCGCATGGGAGGCCGCTACGCCGAGATGTTCGAGCTGCAAGCCGCCAGCTATCGCTGATTCCAAATGCCGCAGAACACGCACATCGAGCTGATTGAAAACGAAGCGGAGCGCGTGCCACAGGGCGCGAAGGAGACAGCTCCGGATTTCGAGCATCTTCGCCGCAACGCGGAGGAACTCTCGCGCCTGCTGGCGTGGAACCCTAGCGTACAAACCTCCGGTTTTTTCATGGCGCGCTGGAACGCCATGTCGGCGCTGCTCCGGCCGGTGCTCGAGAAAGTTACGAAAGACGGACGGAGCGAGTCGGAGACTGACGATCACCGCTGGCTGCGCGAGAACACTTCCCTGCTCTGGTCACATTTGTGGAACACGCGCAACGCTTTCAAGTTGCTGACCCGCCTGCCCCACGTGCGAACCCCGCGCGGGACAACGATTCCGCGGGCCGCGGGTGTGGCCGAAGCATTTCTACACGCGGTGGATTTTGAATTCAGCGAGGCTGCATTCACCGCGTATCTGAGCGCATATCAGCAATCGACAGTGCTGAAATTCGGGGAGCTCTGGGCGCTGATACCGTCGCTGGAGTTGGTGCTGCTGGAGCAGATTGCTGTCCGCGGACGCAAAGCGCTGGACAATCCTGAGCAGCCGCAAAAAGTTGGCATTTGTGTGCGCAGCGTGCGCGAAATGAGCCAGCTGCACTGGAAAGACGCGCTCGATTCGCAGATCGTATTCGATAAAATTTTGCGCGAAGATCCGGCGGGCGCATATTCCAGAATGGATTTCGACAGCCGGTCGCTTTACCGCGAACGGGTAGTAAAGATCGCGGAACGGTCTGATTCCACCGAGATAGAGGTGGCGCAAACCGCACTGGGGCTGGCGCGAAACGCGCAGAAAGAAAATTTCGCCGATCCCCGCGAAGCCCGACGGCAATCGCACATTGGCTACTACCTGATTGGGTCCGGCTCCGACGAATTGTGCGCCAGGGTTGCATTTCGGCCATCACTCGGCTGGCGCATCCGGCATTTTCTGGTCACCCATCCTGACGAGTTTTATTTACCCGGTATTGAAGTGCTTACGTTCGGCATCATGTCGGCGATCGTGCTCTTACTCACCAGCACGAACACGTCGCCCGGCCTCATTCTTTTTTCGATGTTGCTCCTGCTGCTGCCTTCCTCGCAAAGTGCTGTGCAGGTAATGAATTACTTAACCACTGCGCTCTTGCGACCGGAAACTCTTCCAAAGCTCGATTTCTCCAAATCGATTCCTGATGATTGTGCAACCCTAGTTGCAGTTCCTGCGCTGCTGCTGAGTGAAAAACAAGTGCGGCGACTGGTACAGGACATCGAAGTACGGTATCTGGGGAATCACGATCCGAACCTGCATTTTGCCTTGCTCACGGACCTTCCAGATTCGGCCGTGCCGTCGAATGAAGATGATCCCCTGGTAGAACTGTGCGCAAACCTGGTCAAGCAATTAAACGAAAAGTACTCGAGCCGAGGCAATGGTTCGTTCCTGTTGCTGCATCGTCATCGCGTTTACAACCCGCACGAAAAAGTATGGATGGGCTGGGAGCGAAAGCGCGGAAAGCTGCTTGACCTGAATCGGCTGCTGAGCGGCCACTACGATAGTTTTCCGGTCAAAGCTGGCGATCTTTCGATACTGCAACAAGTACGGTTCGTGATTACGCTCGACGCCGACACCGAGGTACCGCGCGGCGCAGCTCACCGATTGATTGGAACTCTGGCGCACCCGCTAAACCAGGCGATCATCGATCCGGAAAAAAACGTTGTGGTCGCAGGCTACGGGATTCTGCAGCCCCGCGTGCGAGTCAGCGTGCAGAGTGCCTCACGATCGCGTCTGGCGAATATCTACTCGGGCCAGACGGGCATGGATATTTATACGCATGCGGTTTCCGACGTGTACCAGGATTTATACGGCGAGGGGATTTTTGCCGGCAAAGGGATTTACGAAGTATCGATCATGCAACATGTGCTCGAACACCGGTTTCCGCAAAATGCTCTGCTCAGTCATGACTTGATTGAAGGAGCCTACGCGCGCGCGGGGTTGGTGACTGACATTGAAGTCGTCGAAGATTATCCATCGCACTACAGCGCCTACAATCGCCGCAAACATCGCTGGCTCCGGGGCGATTGGCAGATCACGAGCTGGCTGTTCTCTCGCGTGCCGGATGAGACCGGAAGAAAAGTCGCCAATCCGATCTCGCTCGTCTCGCAGTGGAAGATTCTCGACAACCTTCGCCGCAGCCTGGTTGAACCGGCAACATTTCTTCTGTTCGTTCTTAGTTGGCTGGTGCTGCCGGGTTCAGCGCGGAATTGGACGATCGCGGCCATCTGCATTTTGTTTGTGCCAGTGTGGTTCGAATTTCTTTTCAATCTGGTGCGCGCAATTTTTGAGAGGAAATTCTCCGTCGCGCGCGATGCGCTGCACACGCTGTTCACCGCTAATTTCAACGTTTTCCTGAGCCTGGTTTTTCTCGGCCACCAGATGCTGGTCTCAATGGACGCCGTGGTGCGCACTGTTGTGCGGCGATTCTTTACCCGCCAGAGATTACTTGAATGGGAAACGGCTGCCGAGGCCGAACTTGGTGGACAGAAGCGTACTCCGGTCGATATGTATCTGGACTGGATGCCGGTGATCGCGCTCTGCCTTGCGGCGCTGGTATATTTCGTGCGCCCACTGGCGATCTTTTCCGCTCTACCAATTCTGGTGCTTTGGGGCAGCAGCAAACTGGTTTCGATGTGGCTGAACCGGCCGCCGCAACTTTCGCGCACTGAGGCATCGGAGAGAGAGAAGCTGTTCCTGCGCCGGGCCGCAATTCGCACCTGGCGATATTTCTCCGAGTTCAGCACGCACGAGCACAATTGGCTGATCCCCGACAACGTGCAGGAAGAGCCTTTTCAGGTTGCGCCACGCGTTTCGCCTACGAACGTCGGGCTGTTGCTGAATGCAAGGCAAGTGGCTTGCGAATTCGGATACGTCACGGTGCCCGAATTCGTTGACCTTACCGCGAAGACGCTGAATGTGCTGCGGAATATGCCGCGCTATCGCGGCCACCTCTACAACTGGTACGACACCCACACGCTCAAGCCTCTGCCTCCGTTGTTTGTTTCGACGGTTGATAGCGGCAACCTGGTGGCATCGCTGTGGACGCTTCAGCAGGGATGCTTGAGTTTGTTGGAGCAACCGGTGTTGCGCCAGGAGTTGAGCGAAGGATTTCTCGATCATTTACGGATTCTCACTAACTTAAAAGCTCTGCCGCGTTCGTTGTTCGAGAAAATCGAAGAAAAGGCAGATGGGAATTGGGCGAGGTCGCTGCTGCGCTTTCCGCATCGCCCGCTGGAACGAATGTCGAATGAAGAAGGCGCCGAGGCGCAAAAGCGCGATGTGCAGTGGTTCAGTTCGCAGGCGCTGGCGCGGCTTCATCAATTCCGGCAAGTGGTGGTGCGGTTTACGCCGTGGATGCTTCTCGACTTCCAAGATATAAAGGAAGATATAAAGAAGGACAGCACCATCGGCGTGCCGAACGAGAATACGCCCCTAAAAGATCTTCCCGAGGTGCTCACAAAATTTGCCGCACGGTTGCAAAAAGTCATCGACAATTTGCCTACCGCGGATGCGCGACGTCTTCCGCTCGAACGGCTGCTCTCCATGGTTTCGGGAGCGCGAATGGACGCGACGCGTTTGAACCAGGAAATCCAGATTGTCGCAGAGAGCGCGGGCAAACTGGCCGATGAAATGGAATTTGGATTCATGTGGAGCCGGCGCCGTAAGCTGCTTTCGATTGGATTCGACGCCGGCGAAAAAATTCTTCACGACGCATGCTATGACTTGCTGGCATCAGAGTCTCGCACGGCATCCTTTATTGCGATTGCGAAGGATGAGATTCCGCAGGAAACCTGGTTCCTGCTTTCGCGCTCCCATACGGTAGAAAATGGCCGCGCCATCCTGCTTTCATGGACCGGCACCATGTTCGAGTACATGATGCCGGCGATCTGGATGAAAACCTATCCGCGCACTCTGCTCGACCGCTCGCAAACCGGCGCAGTGCTGACGCAGCAGGAGTTCACAACGAAGAAACGAATTCCGTGGGGGATTTCGGAATCGTCATTTGCCACGCGGGATGCAGCTGGAAATTACGGTTATCACGCATTCGGTGTTCCGCAACTCGCAGTTTTCCACGGCGACGTTGAAGCACTGGTGATTTCGCCCTACTCGACGTTCCTGGCACTCAATACTTCCACGAAGGCGTCTCTGGGAAATTTGCGGCGCATGGAGAGCGATGGATGGTTTGGCGCGTACGGATTCTATGAATCTGCCGATTTCAGCGCATCGCAGGATCGCATCTGGCGGCATGACCACGAACTGATTCGCCTGTGGATGGCCCACCACCAAGGCATGAGCTTGCTGGCAATCGCGAATTTCTTAACGGATGGTGTGGTGCAAAGCTGGTTCCATTCGCATCCGCGGGTGCAGGCGACGGAACTCATACTGGATGAAAAGCCTGCGAACATGCTTGTGGGTTGACTCTCTGTGCGCTTCGCGACTCAGGCTTTCCTTATTCGCACAACGCAACAAGGAAACCTGTTCTAAGCGGCCCGCTCGGATTTTTTCTCGTAACTCCCCATCAGCTCGTATTGCGCCAGGATATGGCCAGCAATCGCGGCATTCAGCTGTTTGTGGTCCGCGCCTGGCGGAATATCGAGCAGCTTGTCGAGCGCGAACAGGCGAAAGAAATAGCGATGTGTTCCTGACGGCGGTGCGGGTCCGATGTAGCCGATTTTCTTGCCATCGTTCTTCCCTTGCAATCCAACTCCCTCAACCCGCTCTTTGTTTGGAACATTCTCCGTGAGCATGGTCACTTCCGCAGGAATGTTGTAGACCAGCCAGTGGGTGAATCCGCCTGGCATGGGCGCATCGGGATCATGCACCACGAGCGCAAAGGATTTTGTCTCAGCCGGAGCATTCTGCCAGGAGAGCTCTGGGGAAATATTTTCTCCGTCGCTGGTGTAGCGGCTCGGAATCTCACCACCTTGCTTAATAACTGGGCTGGTCAGCTGCATAATTCACTCCTTTGCCGGGAAGTTTTGAGAGGGCGGCCGAGCCGGAAATGTTGCCTTAAACAAGCTGACAAAATCAGTCAGTAAATACGACGGACTGCAGCCCCGAAATTTCAAATCGTTTTCGGCAGCGAACATTCTTGCAGCCCATAACGTCGTCTCTCCGCAGCATATAGGACTTGGCCTTAGCGAAACGCGCGCGGTCGCGCTCATCGGCCTGGCGCGGCAGTTGCCGCTTCTTGGTGCGCACCAGCCATGTGACTTCATACTCGGCCGACTGATGGCAGTGTGGACAATTCAGCGTCGCTGGCTTTTTTTCCGGCCGTTCATCAAAGAATTCGCGTTCTTCCATTTCGCTTCCCGAGCTTACTTTGATTATTCCACATCACGTGTGATGCAGCGAAATACTCAGCCGGTAAGCTAAACTCTCGGGAGAGTGGCAAAACGCAAAAAGAAGAAAGAATTCCGCGCCGTTTCGGCGGTCAAGGCCTTGGCGCGGGAGCGAATCGGCACGCCTCCGCCAGGTCAGGTAGTGGCGGATCGCAAGAAAAAAACGAAGTCGGGGGAGAAACACAAGCCGACGCTAGCCCGGTTGTTGGAAGAAGGTTGAGCTAAGAGGCTTTTCTTCGATCCGACGATCTGGCCGGCGGTAGATCGTCTGGCCGGCCATATTCATTGTGCGTATGCACGGGCCGCTCGGGATGATCAGCAGCATCTTCCAACCCGTCCACCCGCGCGGCTTCCAGCGCCTGATCGCTATCGGCCAACTCTTCTACGCTCTCGTTATCGATGTCTTCGACCGTCGAGAGGCGCTGCGGATCTCCCGCCTGGCCCGCGCTTTCTGGACCCACTTGCCTCGGATCGCTTCCCAACTCATCCGGTGCGGCTTCGTTCCCGTGCGGACGGCCTTGCTCTTCTCGATTCTTGTGCATATCTCCTCCTCGTCAACCATGCTTGGATGCCAGGCTGAGGCAGGCGGACGATTGGAACGTAAGAAGGCCGAAGATTCAAGCTTCCTGCAGCTCTTCGAGTAGGTCGGCTTTGAGCTCCTCTTGCTTTGCAGGAGAGAGCTTATTGTGGTCCGAGGTTAGATAGAACACATCGATAGCCATTTGACCTTCGGTGTCGATGAGAGCGATTTCGATGTTGCAGCCCTGATGGGAAAATCGCGAGCAGATGCGGTGCAGCAGCCCGAGCCGGTCCTGGGCGATTACCTGCACGAGCGTGCTGCCGGCGGAACATTCGTCGTCGAATTCGATTCGAGTCTGCACTTTGATTTTGGCGCCGTTCTTCGACTCAGA
>DATIYR010000433.1:0-4159 GCA_035517535.1 Terriglobales bacterium | reverse complement strand
CCGTTGATGCTTGGCACCAGCGCGCAGCCGAGAGTCATCGGCGAGAACCGGATTGAGCCGCTCAGCGTGCATGGTTTGAAGGTCATCTCGGTTGGTCTGCTCAATCCCGGGGACAAACCCCTGATCTGGCGCGGCCCCATGCTGCACTCCGTCATCCGGCAGTTTCTTGGGCAAGTTGAATGGGGCATCCTGGACTACCTGATCGTCGATCTTCCTCCGGGCACCGGCGATGTGGCATTGTCGCTGATCCAAACCGTTCCACTTACCGCTGCAATCGTGGTCTCCACCCCTTCCGACGTCTCGCTGCAGGATGCTCGCAAAGCAATCGAAATGTTCCGCCAGATGAAAGTGGACATCGCGGGCATGGTCGAGAACATGAGCTATTTCGTCTGCCCGCACTGCAATCATGAGATCGATATCTTCTCGCGCGGAGGCGCGGAAAAAACCGCCCGGCAGTTCGGAGTCGACTTTCTAGGAAGCATTCAGCTCGATCCCGAGATTCGCAAATCCGGAGATGAAGGCAAATCGGCCGTGCTCGAGGGCGAAAACTCACCCCACGCCAAGTCGCTTTTCGACTTCGCCCGCCGGGTTGCCGAACGAGTGGAGCAGATCAAGTCTGCCGCGCCCGAGGGCGTGATTCAAATCCAATAGATCCCTCATCTAATGAGTAGCTCTTTCGGGTACTGACATCGCACTCCCGCGCCGCTAGAATGGTCATTGGCGAAGGCTTCGGGACGAAGGGCCGGCAGGTTCGACAAGCTGCGGTAACTCCCTGAGTTCCAAGTCCTTATCCGGCTGCCCGATCACGAGACAAGTTGGAGCGACGGTAACATATAAGTATGTCGGCTGGTCAAAATATCGGTGATCGAGAACGTGAGATTCTCACCGCCATCGTCGAGACATTCATCTCGACGGGTGAGCCGGTCGGCTCGCGTTCGCTTTCGCGCAACAGCCGGGAAGGGCTCAGCTCGGCAACCATCCGCAATGTGATGGCGGATCTCGCCGACGCTGGATACCTCGAACAGCCGCACACCTCGGCGGGACGAATTCCAAGCCCGGAAGCGTACCGATATTACGTTGAGCAACTCAGCGGAAAAACCCAGCTTTCGCCGACCGACGCCGGGCTGATTGAGCATTCTCTTCAGGGCGTAACCGATGTTCAGGAATTCATGGAGCGCACCTCGCACGTGCTCTCCCTGATTTCGCGCAACGTGGGAGTGGCAGTTGCGGCAAGCGGCCCCAAGAACGCGCTGGAGCATGTCTATTTTTCGCGGCTCGGCGACCAGAAGGTGCTCGCGGTTGTGGTGACAAAGTCCGGCTTGGTTCGAGACCGGCTCCTGCGCCTGGATCTGCCGCAGGCCGATCTGGATGCGGCCGCCCGCTACATCAACGAAAATTTTCGCGGCTGGACGCTCGAATCGGTTCGCAATGAGATTGCGCGGCGCATCGAAAAGGAGCGCAGCGAATATGACCGGCTGATGAAATCAGTCGAGCAGCTTTATAAACAGGGCGTGCTCTCGGGAGACGATTCGGCGCAGGTGGTGTACGTCGAAGGCACGGCGAATCTGGTGGCCGGCGAGCAGGACCGTCAGCGGCTTCAGGAACTGCTGCAGGCGCTCGACGAAAAGCAAAGACTGGTGGAGCTGCTGGGGGCATATCTCGATGCGAAGCAGGAGGCGGTGCGCGTCGTCATCGGTTTGGATGAAGCGCAGCCCTCGCTACGCAATCTCGTGCTGATTGGCACGCCGGCTCGCGTCGGCGGAGAAGTGATGGGGTCGCTTGCCGTCCTTGGCCCCACGCGAATGGATTATCAGCACACCATCACGGCCGTGTCGTACATTGCGCGGCTGTTTGACAAAATCTTGAACGAGTCTGAGTGAGAGCTATGGCAAGAAATGGAAAACCCGAAGTTGAAGAACACATGGACGTGGAGCACGAATTGCCCGCGTCTGATGGCGAAGAGAACCCGCAGTCTGCGCGTCAATCGGCGCCCGCTGAACACATTTCTGAAATAGAAAAGTTGCGGGCGGAGCGCGACATGTTGCTCGACCGCATGGCCCGCATGCAGGCCGAGTTTGACAATGCGCGCAAGCGTGCCGCGAAAGAGCAGCAGGATTTTCGCGACTATGCCCTGGCCGACACAATCAAAACCATCATTCCCGTGCTCGACAGTTTTGATCGCGCGTTGCACAGTTCTCCGGAAAAATCAGAGTTCCACGCCGGAGTGGAGTTGATTCATAAGCAATTGCTTGACGCGCTGGCGAAGCTTGGCGTGAAACAGATTTCGGCGAAAGGCGAACAGTTTGATCCCCGCTATCATGAGGCGATCGAAATGGTCGATACTGAGGACGCCGAAGATCATCAGGTGCTGGAGGAATTGCAGCACGGCTACAAGCTGAAAGATCGTCTGCTGCGTCCGGCCATGGTGAAGGTGGCAAGGAATTCGAGAAAGTAACCAAAAATTTCAAGGTTTCAAGGTTCAACGTTTCAGGGTTTCGGGAACTCACCTTGGCAGGTTGAAACTTCGAAACATTGAATCTTTGAAACCTTAGCTCGACTCAGAAACAGATCAAAGAGGACCTGGAAGAAAATTGCCGAGTAACGTAAAACGAGACTATTACGAAGTGTTGGGCGTGCAGCGGGGAGCGACTGATCAGGAGATCAAGAGCGCCTATCGTAAACTTGCGCTGCAGTACCATCCGGACCGCAATCCTAATAATCCTGACGCGGAAGAAAAATTCAAAGAGTGCAGCGAAGCGTATGCCATCCTCGCCGACAGTGAAAAACGTGGGCTTTATGACCGCTTTGGACACGCTGGAGTTGGCTCTGCCGGAGCTGGCGCCGGCTTTGACGCGACTGTCTTTCAGGATTTCAGCGACATCTTCGGTGAGTTCTTCGGATTCGGCGATCTATTTGGCGGAGCCCGTTCCGGACGCCGCACACGCGCACAGCGCGGCGCCGATCTGCGCGAAGACATCACCATTGAATTTGAAGAAGCCGTTTTCGGCACGGAAAAAACCATCACCTACCGGAAGCATGAGCTTTGCGAAACCTGCAGAGGCTCGGGCAGCGCCAACGGCAAAGCTCCCACTACCTGTCGAACTTGTGGCGGCCGCGGGCAGGTGCGTTATCAACAGGGATTCTTTAGCATCGCGCGTACGTGCCCGGCATGCCAGGGCGCGGGCAGCGTCATCAGCGACCCCTGTACGAAATGCCGGGGTGAAGGCCGCACGGTTCAGCAAAAAATTATCGACGCAAAAATTCCCGCCGGCGTGGAAGATGGAACACGCATTCGGTTCTCCGGAGTAGGCGAGGCGGGCGTGCACGGCGGCCCGGCAGGAGATCTATACGTTGTCCTTCACGTGAAAGAACATCCCTTCTTCGAGCGACAGGGAAATGATCTCTATTGCTCAATTCCGGTTTCAGTCACTCAGGCTGCGCTCGGCGCGGACATTCAGGTGCCTACGCTCGAAGGCGAGCAGACGTTGAAGATTCCCGAAGGCACGCAATCCGGCACAACGCTGAAGTTACGCAGCAAGGGAGTGCCGGCGCTGAACAGCCATGGCAAGGGAGATTTGTTCGTCGAAGTCCGCGTGCAGACGCCGACAAAACTGAGCAAGCGTCAGCGCGAGTTGCTGCAGGAACTGCAAGGAATCACGCCGGTCGAGAATAAACCGCACCGCTCCGGCATTCTCGACAAAATGAAAGACATGTTCACCCAGGCCTAAACCGTTTCGATCTCATCTCAACCGACTGTCATCCCGACGAAGTGATCAGATTGGCGTGCGCTAATCTGATCACGCGTGGAGGGATCTGCAGTTTCCGACGTCCTCCAAAGTCCCGGAACAGAATCCGCATTTACAATCTTCGTTCACGCCTCGCCGATGAACATTGAGGAAAATATTTCTCTTGCGCCGCTCACAACCCTGGGTGTCGGCGGCATCGCGCGCTTCTTCGTGCGCGCCGAGTCCATCGACGATGTGAAATCGGCTGTTAGCTTCTCAACGAACAAAAAACTTCCTCTCTTCATCCTCGGCGGCGGCAGCAATGTTCTGATCTCTGATCGCGGCTGGCCCGGTATAGTCCTGCAAATTGCTGTTTCTGGAGTCGAACAGGAAGCTCAGGGCGAAAAACTTTTGTTCACCGCCGGCGCCGGCGA
>DATIYR010000432.1:0-2993 GCA_035517535.1 Terriglobales bacterium | reverse complement strand
GCGCTCAATTCGCAGCGCGTGATCACGCTCAATGGAGTCACGCGGCCCGCGGTCGTCGTCGCAGAGAACGAGGCCGTTATTCCGATTAAGCCGCTGCCGGATGCCTTTTACATCGAGTGGGCCGCGGTGCAGCCGGTGCTGCCGACCGGCGACCGCGCGATGTTGTCGCTCGAATGCCTGATCTCGTATCACACGTTCGGGACGGTCGAGTCGGGAGTCGATCGCGGGCGCACCCTGGCGGCACTGGATACAGAGTTCATCAGCATTTGCTTACCAGCAAACACACCGAAACTCGACTACACGCAAACTCCTCCAGCGAATCTTGGCTCCAGCATCGCCTGGACCACTCCGGTGCTGGGGAAAGTGGTGGGCAGTGAAGCGCCGCGGACCGAAGCTTTGCCACGCGGAACAACAGGCGTGCGGCTGGAGCGGACGGCAAGCCTGAAAGTCTTCTTTTTTTCAGAAGTGGACTTCTGAAAGCACTCGGCAATCAGCACTCAGCCAAACAAAATGCTTCATGCCGAGGAGGTTCAGTTCGTGGAATCTGCCTTTGGTAGCGACAGCAGTTCCCTCAGCGCTCAAGGGCTTCGGAATGACAGAAAGTTCGGCGTGGCTGAGTGCTGAGTGCTGAATGCTCGGCTAACCGACCAGGAAACGGATGATGCAATCATGAGCAGCTTTGCAATTCGCGCCGGAATGGTTCCGGTGAGCCAGCGTGTGCGCGCGTATTTCGCACCGGTGAATCGTGCGACGGAAACGCCTGCGCTATTCGATCCCGGCAAGTACGGCATGTTCTCGCTCGATTCGCCGCCCGCGCCGTGGATCGATCTCGGCTGGATCGATAATTTCCAGCGCATCACCCTTACTCCAAACGAGCCGCTGCGTGCGGGAACCCGCGGCGCTGCAGCCGCCCAATATCGCGGGAATCTCGATGCTCGCGTGGAGTTTGATTTCCGGGAATGGGGGAAGCTGCAAATGGCGCTCGCGGGTGGCTCGGAGCACATGAACGTGCTGGCGTCTGACCCCAACGCGGCAGCCCAGCCATCCGGGGGCACACCGCTGACGGCGATTGCGGTTCTCCCTGGTTCGACGGCAACTGAAATTGTGGTCGGCGCAGGATCAGTCGCATCCTTCTCTGTTGGCGACATCGTTGCAGTCGATGCCGATTACCAGCAACAAACGGGCTACGTCGGCTCTGGGATTTCTGCAGCCTACGTCAATAACCCAAACGATGTGAACCAGGACCCAAATTACATTCGTCGCGTAACTTTCAACATCGGCCGAGTGGCGCAGATTACTGCAACAGCTTTATTGCTGGCTCAGCCGCTGCTCGGTGGAGCACCTGCGACCGGCGTCGGCGTTCAGAAAGTTGTCGCGTTTGTTGACCGCGAGGGAGGCGCATTTTTTCAGGAGTGGTCGGCTCTCTTCGTGGCTGAAGAAGAATCGGGAGGCAGAATTTGTTTTCATTACCCGCGCCTGAGTCCCGCAACAACTGTTCACCCAATTCGAAGTACCCTGCCTCCCATCGTTCACAAAGAGGAGTCGATCGAGATCGCTAAACCGATCGCCTCACTCGCATTGCACGCCGCGTTCATGGGGTTGCCGCACACCGACGAGAACGACGGCCAGATCTCGGTTTGTTACCGAAGTTACTTCCCCTCGTCGATGGCGGGGTTGTACTGAAATTTGCAATATCTCAACAACTCCGGCACAACCGGCTCTGCGTGCCGGGTTTCCATTTAGAGAGGGCCTTTGGAAAGCGCGTCGCCACAGCATTTGGTCCGGTGCTGCGACGTGGCCATTGTCGGAACCTCTGTTCCACAAACCGAAATGTGACGCGAATCAACGACTGATGCGATGACAGCGAGCGAACCTATAAATTACCGATGAAACTGCAAATCGATAATCTCGACGGCGTCGGGCTGCGCGATTACACGGCGGATATCGACGCCTCGCGCACGCCCAAGCTCACGCGCAAACTGAACGAAGCTTCAATACTGCACTTCAGCCTGATTTCAGTGGGTGCAAACTTCATTGTTCCGGTGCGCAGCGCGCGGGTGGTGCTTGGCCGAACCAATGGTTCGGATGTGTTTACGGGCTACATTACTGCCGCGCCGGAGTTTGAGTATCTAGGCTGGGGCGAGCAAGGCGCAATGTATCGCTACAATTTTGTCGCGCAAAGCGATGAGTTCTTGCTTGATGAAAAACGCCTTTCGACGCGTGCTCCGTTTATCGGCAGAACTGCTGGCGATGCGCTGCGGCAACTGACTCAAGACGCTATGCCTGGGGCATTTGACACCAGTGCGGTCCAGAACCTGGACACAATCCCTTATTACGTTCCTGACCCGCAGGATGCGTGGTCAAAGCACGCTGCAGCTATTGCTGTTGAAGCGCGGGCCAGCTATCGCGTGTTCAACGGAGCAGTCATTTTTAGCCCGATAGGCGCGACCGTGTACGCGCTGAACGAATCCGATCCAAACTTCTCGCCCCAAGGTCTGGTTCTTCAACCCGCGAATGCGATCCTGAACGACGTAACTGTGATCGGAGAGATCGAGCCCGAGGCGTACGTTCATGATTACTTCGTTGGCGATGGGCTTACCACCCGGTTTTATCTCTCGCAAACGCCGTTCACGAAAAGCAGCAGGACAATTTTTGATGAAGAGTACACGACATCAACGCTGGATCCCACCCGTTGGAGCGTCACCGACCCGAATGGTGTGATCGTTGCGGGAAACGGAAAATTGCAGGTCGCGGGTGGAACTGGCGCTGATGGCGCAACCACACTGATCTTCGTTGAACAGATCGAGCTCGCCGGAAGTTGGGTGATCGAACACGGGGCGCTGGCATTTACTTCTTCTATTTCGTCGGGGATTTTAGGCGGTCTGTATCTCGGCAGTGTTAGTGCTCTGAATTGCCTTGCGGGATTTCAGATCTCGCCGGGAGGTTCCACGTCGCAAATTCAGGCGCTGGTAAACGGCGCACCCTCCGGCACT
>DATIYR010000431.1:0-5343 GCA_035517535.1 Terriglobales bacterium | reverse complement strand
GCTTACATCGCCCACACCCCGCTCGAACCTCGCGCGGCGGTTGCGGAATGGAAAGACGGCAAGCTAACCGTCTGGACAGGCACGCAGCGGCCGTTTGCCGTCCGCGACGATCTTGCACAAACGTTTCATCTTTCTCAAGACGACGTGCACGTCATGATGCCGGATATGGGATCGGCATACGGCGGCAAACATACCGGCGAAGCGGCGGTTGAGGCCGCCCGTCTGGCGAAAGCGGCCGGCAAACCGGTGAAGCTGATCTGGTCGCGCGAAGAAGAGTTCACCTGGGCGTATTTTCGGCCCGCGGGCGTAATTGATGTGAAGAGTGGCGCAACGGCTGACGGCAAGCTCGTTTTCTGGGAGCACGACAACTACAACTCTGGCCCTTCGGCGATGCGTACGTTTTATGAAGTCCCGAACCAGCGCATTGCGTTCCACTCCACTGATGAGCCGTTACGTCAAGGCTCATACCGTTCGCTTGCGGCAGCAGCGAACCACTTCGCGCGAGAATCTCACATGGACGAGTTGGCTCACGAAGTGAACATCGAGCCGCTGGAATTCCGGATGAAAAACCTGAAAAACGAACGCCTGCGCGCCGTGTTTCAAGCTGCGGCCGACAAATTCGGCTGGGGAAAACAAAAGCCCGCCTCGGGTCACGGCTTCGGCACGGCTGGCGGCTTTGAAAAAGGTGGATACGTTGCTACCTGCGCCGAAGTCGCCGTCTCGGGCAGTTCGGTGAAAGTTGTCCGTGTGGTCCAGGCGTTCGATTGCGGTGCGGTGGTGAATCCTGAGGGACTGAAAAACCAGATCGCGGGCGCAATCGTCCAAGGCCTGGGCGGCGCGCTGTTTGAGGCGATTCATTTCGAAAACGGCCACATTCTGAATCCCCATCTTGCCGAGTATCGCGTGCCCCGCTTCAGTGACGTTCCGCAGATCGAGGTTGTTCTCGTGGACCGCAAAGACCAGGCATCCATGGGCGCGGGCGAAACCCCGCTGGTTGGGATTGCGCCGGCCGTTGCTAATGCAATCTTTAACGCCTCGGGCGTGCGTCTTCGTTCCATGCCGCTCGTGCCAGATGGATTACCCGACAAAACCTAAGTTTTTCGTAGCAAGTTCTGCAACCGCCGACTCCGAGTTGACATCCTTTTTACTTGCGTACAATCCAGTCTTTGTAAGGTGAATATGCGGCAAACTGGCGTCGTTTTTCTCACGCTTTTCTGTTTTGTTACTGGCGCATGGTTTCTGGCAGCTCAGCTTTTTGCGCAGAGCAACTCTTCTCCGTTCTATTCCTACGAGGCCGAAAGCCCCGGCACCATGCGGCACATAACCGTCGAAGACCTCCCGGCGCCGTTCGCAACCAAATCAGCGAACAATGAGCCTGAGCCGGCCTCGCGCCCCCAAGGCGCCATACCAAAGACGCTGCCCGGCTTCAAAGTCGATCTCTACGTTACCGGACTCGATGAGCCGCGTGAGCTTCGCACCGCCCCGAATGGCGATGTTTTTCTGGCCGAGAGTTCAAAGGGTGAGATCGAAATATTTCGCGGCGTAACCAAAGATGGCAAGCCCGAGCAAACCTCAACCTTCGCTACCGGTTTGGATCGCCCCTTCGGGATTGCCTTTTATCCGCCCGGAAACGATCCGCAATGGGTCTACGTCGGCGACACAGATTCCGTAAAGCGCTTCCCTTATCACAGCGGCGATCTGAAGGCGAGCGGCGCAGCCGAGACGATCGTCCCCGAGATCTTCCCCGGCGCGAGTCACGCCCACGGTCACTGGACGCGCGACGTGCAATTCTCGCCGGACGGCAAAAAAATGTACGTCTCCGTCGGATCTGGGTCCAACATCGACAATCCCGATACGCACAAAGACGAATTCCACCGCGCCAACATTCTGGAGTACAACCCCGATGGTTCCGGCCTGCGGGTTTTTGCATCCGGCATTCGCAATCCCGTCGGGCTCGCGTTTGATCCCAAAAGCGGACAGCTCTGGACCGCCGTCAATGAGCGCGATGCCCTCGGCAACAATCTGGTTCCCGATTACACAACCCACGTTGAGGATGGCGGTTTTTATGGTTGGCCGTGGTATTACATGGGCAAGAACCATGACCCGCGTCTGCCCGACAGCCATCCCGACCTGCAGGCCAGGACCATCACACCCGACGTCATCATCCAGCCGCACAGCGCCCCGCTTGGGTTCGCCTTCTACACCGGTGATCAATTTCCCGCCGAGTATCGTGGCGATATGTTCCTCGCCCTGCACGGGTCGTGGAATCGCGAACCGCGTACGGGTTACATGGTCGTCCGTGTGCCTTTACACGGCGAGGGCAAGGCCTCGGATCAATATGAGGATTTCCTCACCGGGTTCGTGACCTCGGATGGAAAAGTCTGGGGACGACCGGTCGGAATCGCGGTCGCAAAAGATGGCTCGCTGATGGTGAGTGACGATGGCTCGGGCTCCATCTGGCGCGTCAGCTACGAAGGTAAGTAACCTCACCGCGGAATTAGTCGCCAGAGTCGCTGCCCTGAGGCTTTGTTACCGATGTTTTGAACTTTGGATTCCGGTTGCTCAAGTCAAAGCACGAGTCAGATTTATCGGTGCTTACCGTGCGTGCTGGAACCGAGCTCCTGGTGTCGTTCTCTTAGAACCCCAGTATTCATGCGGGTTGTCCGGCTTGGCAGGCTTTGAGTCGTCGCATGGCAATTGGCGCACGTTTCCCCGCCACGTCTTCCGTTCCTCGAATTACGAAAGCGCATGGACATGGGACATCTTCAAGCTTTGCAGCATGAATGAGATGTTGAATCGTCCGAAAACAATCGTGGCCAACAACGACTACCTCGATGATGTCCATGTGCGCATGTTGCGCGTAACCGAAGATCTGCGCGCCATCCAGCAGGAATTGAATTGCGCCGCGATGCAGGCGCCGAACGACCCTGAACTGATGGAGAGCCTGGCGCGCCTGCCGGAAATCGAATCGCTCGAAATGCTGAAATCGGCCCTCGACCAGATGCGCCACTTCCTGTGGTTCTATGTTCAGGTAATGACCACGGGATCAGAAATGGAACAGAAGCCGCCGCGGAATCCGCAAAAAGCCGAAACCGCAAAACGCGAGTCGCTGGGGAAATATAACTCGCTGAGCGAAGCCGCCCTGATCCGTCACTTCGCGAACTCCAAAAACCGCAAACCCAACTAGCGCACGTTACTCCAGCGTTACCGATTTCACCAGGTTCCGCGGCCGGTCCACATCCAATCCTTTTCGCACCGCCATGTAATAAGCAAACAGTTGCAGCGGAACTATCTCAAGAATCGGCGAAAGTAGCTCCGGGGCCTGGGGCACAAAGATGACATGATCTGCGAGCCCGGGCAGTTCGGTATCGCCCTCGGTGGCAATCGCAATCACTCGCGCCGACTGCTGTTTGAATCCGCGAATATTGGCGACATTCTTCTCATAGCGAACCACCGAACCGGGATCATTCCGATCACACGTGGCCACAATTACGATCGGCAGGTTCTCATCAATCAAAGCATTGGGGCCGTGTTTAGTTTCGCCGGTCGGATAACCCTCCGCATGAATGTAAGAAACTTCTTTCAGCTTTAATGCGCCATCCATCGCGACAGGATAGTGAATCGCACGCCCCAGAAAGAGAAAATCTGCGAAATTATGGAAACGATCCGCAAGAAGTTTGCACTCCGCCGCATGCTCAAGTACGGTTTCCGTCTTCTTTGGCAAAGCCAGCAGTTCCGCAATCCATCTGCGCCGTTCGTTTTCTGAAAGCACTCCGCGCACTTGTGCGATATACGCCGCAAGCAAAAACAAGACCGCCATCTGCGCAGTAAAGGCCTTCGTCGATGCAATGCTGATCTCCGGCCCGGCGTGGGTATAGAGCACGCCGTCAGCTTCGCGGGCGATGGTCGAGCCGACGACATTCGAAATTGCTATCGTTCGCGAGGCTTTTTCTTTGGCCTCCCGCTGCGCTGCAGTTGTATCGGCAGTTTCGCCAGATTGCGTAATAACAATGGTGATCTCCCTGCCACCAATCAGCGGATCGCGATATTCAAATTCGCTGGCGTAATCGACCTCAACCGGCAGGTGCACCAGTTCCTGAAACATGAATTGCCCCGCAATGCCCGCATGGCGGCTGGTCCCGGAGGCCACAATGTGAATGCGCTGCAACGAACGCAATTCCGCCTCGCTGATGCGCACTTCTTCCGCCAGCCGCACCTCAGCCCTCTCCTGCGAGACGCGCGGTGCGATCGTGTCCCGCAGCGCCTGCGGCTGGTCGAGGATCTCTTTCAGCATGTAATGCGGGAAATTGCCTTTGTCCGGCATAGTTCTCCTTCGCTACTCGACTACTACGCCTCTTACCACGGTGGCGCGGATTTGTCCGTCCGGAGCGATCGCCACAAAATCGGCGTCGGCTCCCGGTTCGATGATTCCCTTCTTCGGCATGCCTGCAACTTTCGCTGGATTCGTGCTCGCCGCTCGCACAGCTTGTGGCAGATCCAACTTCGCAAATTGCATTAAATTTCGAACGGCTCGGTCCATAGTCAGAACACTGCCGGCCAGACGGCCGTCATAGAGGCACCTTCCGCCCTTGACATCCACTTCGAGTGTCCCAAGCTGGTAGCGCCCGTCGGGCATTCCAGTCGCCGAAATCGCATCTGTAACCAGTACAAGGTTGTCGATGCCCTTTGCCCTGAAAAGAAGATTCACAATCGCGGGATCAACGTGAATTCCATCTGCTATCACCTCAGCGGTGAGCCGGTCGTTCGTGAGCACCTCGCCTAGAATTCCTGGATCCCGATGATCGAGCGGGCGCATGGCATTGAAAGTGTGTGTCGCGTGCCGAGCTCCGGCCTTGACCCCGCGGCGTGCGCTTTCAAGATCGGCATCCGAATGTCCAATGCTGATGCAGACCCCGCGTTTGGTCGCTTCGGCAATGACCTCTTCAGCTCCGTCGAGCTCTGGCGCAATTGTCATCAGTCGCACATGACCGCGCGCCGCCTGCCACAATTTATCGAAAGTGCTCACCTTCGGCGGCAGCAAGTCTTCTGGCGGGTGCACGCCGCGCCGCGCATGACTGAGAAATGGACCTTCCAAATGAATTCCCAGCGGGCGCGCACGGGCTTCTCCCGCATCCGGCGCCTCAATCGCATCCGCCAACCGCTCTAGAGCAGTTAGAGTAACCTCCAGGGCCGCGGTCACGGTAGTGGGGAAATAGCTCGTGACGCCATGACGGGCAAGAAACCGTTCGAAGCCTTTCATCTCATCCAGGCTACCGCGCATCACATCGCAGTTGGCTCCGCCATGAATGTGCACATCAAAAAAACCGGGAACAATTGCACAAT
>DATIYR010000430.1:0-17454 GCA_035517535.1 Terriglobales bacterium | reverse complement strand
GCATTTTGACCGCAAACCGCGTACACGCCTTCGAAGTTCACGAAGAAACAGTCCACGCCAGCATCGGGAAAGTTCTCTTTGATCAGTTCGCTGGCGCGCTTCAATTCGGCTTTGTGATGCGCCGATTCGCGCTCGCGGTCTCCGCCGAACGCAGCAAGTCCCCCATACGTCGCACAATCGGAGTGGCTCATCAGATAGACGCGTGGGCTCTTGTGCAGCAGGATCGACATGCGCACTTGCTCGAGAATGAAGTCGCGTTCGAAGTCATTGCGCGGAGATGCCAGCGTCTTCGCACCCCCGGCGACGATGATCATATCGGGACGGAGAATCCCTTGCTTTTTCAAAAACTTCTGCACGGTTTGACGAATCCGCTCGTCAAAGCAGCAGAGCACTGCGGCGTCGGCAATGTAGGGATCGGGAGAGGAGTCGAAGTGGAAGATTTTGCGCATGGTGCTCGAACTGCACTCAGAATAGCAAACATCGGTCGTGCCTATTTCAGCTCTGTCATCCTGAGCAGAGCGAATAACTCGCTTGCGAGTTATTCCGTGGAGTCGAAGGACCTCGCGTTTCCCTGTGCCGGCACCAACCGTTGTGGGAGTTCTCGCCGACTCGGCCGAGTTGACGGTGAGAACGCATTGAAACGCACATGATACAGCCAGCAGTACAGGGGTCCTTCGACTGCTCAGGATGACAGAGCGAATGTGCTCACGCGTGCTTTGCCTTCATCTCCGCCAGCAACTGCTCGATCCGGTCTTCCTTCTCAATCGCGGTCAGGCGGTCTTCGATGTCGTCGGCGCCGAGTTCAGTTTTCGCCTGGCTTACAGCTTCATTGTGCGCGACTTTGCGCTTCATGCGGTCAAAGGCTGCGCTCTTTGAGCCGTCGCCGATTGCGGCACGCGCATCTTGCGCTTTGCCAACCGCACGCGCCCGCCGCTGCTGCGCAACCAGCAGATCAGCTTTCCCCTGTGCTTCATCGAGTTTTTGCTCGAGCTTGTGCAGCGCGGTCTTGAGGTTTTCGACCTGCGCTTTCTGATCGCCAACCTGCTGCGCAAAGCTGGCCGCGAGCTCGCGATAGCTTTCGACGCGGTGCAGTGCCCCACGCGCCAGATCATCTTCTTTCTTACCGACGGCGAGCTCGGCCTTGCGCGTCCATTCGCCGACTTTGTCTTCGTTTTCCTTCTGCTTGTTCTCGAGCAGGTGCTGGTCAGCGATGGCGATCGCCACCTGCGTCTTCACCTGCAAAAGTTGGTTCTGCATATCGAGGATGACCTGCTTGATCATCTTCTCCGGATCTTCAGCCTTATCGACCAAGTCGTTGAGATTCGCACGAATTAAAGTTGCAACGCGTTCCAGTAGTGCCATAAATAGCTCCTTTGTTAGCTATCAGCCATCAGCCTTCAGTTAAAACCTGGGGTGCCCCACTTCTCGCTCGGTTTGGGAGAAGTGGGAATATCGTTTGCAGCTTTTCTCTTTCCCATGGCTGCGCCGATTGCCACACCTATGGCGATCCCAATCGCCAGCCATGCTCCTCCGGTTCCGAGCACAACATCGACTGCAATGCCGATCCCGGCTCCTAAAGCGATTCCTAACCCGATCTGCATCGATGAACGCTTCATAGTCGTTATTCCCGATTGTGGGCCGGACAAAATGTCCGACCAGTGCTACTTTCCTGCCCCTTTCGCACTCGTGCTCGGTGGTAGCACATCCGGTTTTGGCGCTTTGTCGCCGATCGCACGTACTTTGCCGAGCAACTCGGTCATGGTCATTCCCGAGAGTGACTCGAACAGCGCCGGCACCTGCGCCGCCATCTTGGCGAAATCGCCGGTGATTTTGTTCATCCCGGTGGCATCGCCGTTTCCGGTTGAGACCACCGTGATCTTGTCCACATTAGCGAGTGGCGCGGACATCGCTTTCACCACTTCCGGCAAGCTGGTGAGCAGCTTGTCGACGACTGCGGCCTGGTTGTACTGCTGATAGGCCTCGGCCTTCACGTTCATGGCTCTGGCTTCCGCATCGCCCTTCTTGAAGATGATTTCCGCTTCCGCCTCGCCTTGCTGCCGAATGGACGAAGCACGACCTTCGGCTTCGGCCATCAGGCGCTGCTTTTCGGCAGCGGCGAGCGTCTCGATCCGCTGACGCTCCACTTCCGCCTGCTTGAGCACGGTTGCGATCAGTTCATTCTGACGGCGCGCGATCTCGGCTTCCTGCACCTTGACCTGCTGTTCCTTCTCGATCTGTTGCACCTTCACCTGCTCAGCCACAACCTGCTGCTGCATGATATTGGTCTGAATGTCGTAGGCTTTGTCGGCCTGCGCTTGCTGTCGTTTGGTAACCTCGAGGAATTGTGCGCGCTTCACTTCGAGATCGCGTTGCGCCTCGGCTTGCTTTGCTAGAGATAGATTTTCAGCGATCACGCGCTCCTGGTCGGCCTGTGCCTTTGCGATCGCAGCCTCCCTGGTTGCCAGTGCGCGCTTGATCGCCGTATCGCGTTCCGCCTCGGCCGCGGCAACATCGGCATCTCGCTTGATTCTCACCACGTCCGGTTTGCCCATGTTGAGGATGTACTCGTTCTTGTCGCGCACCTCTTTAATCGTGAACGAGATGACTTCGAGCCCCATCTTGTTCATGTCATCGGCGCAAGTCGAACGCATGCGTTCAGAGACCATCTCCGGCTGCTTCACAATTTCTTCGACCGTGAGCTGCCCGATGATGCCGCGCAGGTGGCCTTCCATCACCAGACGGATCAGCCCTTCTCGCTCAGCTGATGTCTTAGTGAGGAATTGTTCCGAAGCAGTCAAAATGGACTCTTTGTCCGATTTGACCTTGATCTGCGCGACCGCTTCAACCGTCACTGCGACGCCTTGTTTGGTATACAAGTCTTGCTGTGGCGCCACGTCGAACGACATCAGCTCGAGTGAAATGGAACGGCAAATCTGCACCATGGGAAAAACGACTTTGCCATGACCGACAACCACGTGCGTGCCACCGAACCCATAAACGATGAGCGCTTCATGCGGCCCAGCTTTCTTATAGAGGGTCGCCAGCCAGCTCATCAGCATGGCGAGGACGATCAGCCCCAGACCGATAACGACCCATATCTCCGTTGCGATGCCCAACATACCGCCTCCTCTTGGACCCTTTTAACCACGAAGGGCACCCTTCGACTACGCTCAGGGCAAGCTCCGTCACACGAAGAAGAGTCAGATGCTTCGTGTTGGCTCTGGCCGCCCTGCTCCCAGCGCACTCGACGGGTGCCTGGTCATGGTGTCCAGATCGTGAATGATTCTTCCCGGCTCGTTGTGTCCCAAAAAAACTTCGCCGTCGGCGGTCTTGATGCGCACGCCAGTCTTGCTCCACACGTAGGCTCGTTTGTCGCCGACGCCGCGAATGCCGTAGCCGCCGACAGTGCTCCAGCGATCGACCGAGTAACTCTCTATCTGGTTCGCGGGAATAGAACGCAGGCGAAAACCCAGGGTGCGTATTTCAACGCCCGAAGGACTGAACAAATAATGAAAGCCGTCCCATGCCATGGCAGCCGCGCCAAACATCAGGAGGACTGCAAAGCCCATCGCCACGCGCAATCCAACAGTCGGGATTTCGAAGGTGATCGCGAGAATTCCCAGTGCCGGCAGGCCCAGGATTGCAGCGAATATCGGCGACGAGTGCCGCTCGTTTGCGAAGATTGTCGTCGTGGGGAGCTCGCGGCCTCGGTGAGTGGCTAGGGTCAGCGCAATCACCACGATTGCGGCGCCTATGCCCACAATCAATACAGGCGCGACTCTCACCGGCGCATGCTCGGTGTTGTATGCAATGATCGAATTTGTGGCCCACAGCAAGGTGCAAAGAATGACGTAGAAAAAACCCATCAGCGCCCACGCGGCCACGCCGGGTTTCGTAATACGCATCAAGGCCCACGAGCTGACCGCGGCGAAAATCGTGGCCATGACCAAAGTGAAAATCACGGAGCCTTCGCGCGACATCCATCCATTCGGCTGGTTGTTGAAGTCGAAATGAGTGGCCAGTCGTGCTGGCAGTTGGCTCCAGGCGAGCGCATACATTGCCGCGATCACAGGCAGCACGAGCCACTGCAGCGCAACCATTGTCACGAAAAAGTTGCGCGAGGGTGAGTTGTTTGTAGCGCCGTTCATTGCGGCCTCGCTTCTTTATCGCGAATCGGATCGGCTGACGCTTCAAAATCGGTGTCTTCGCCGGCGAGCTCTGACCACGGACGCACGTAGGCAATCCCGCGCTCATAACGCGTCACTACCACTTCTGTACCCTTCGAAATCGCAGAGCTTTTTTCTGAACGAGCGCCGCAAACCCGCCGCGTGCCGGCTTGCGAATAGACCAGCTCACCCGTTCCACCTTCACGGATACGGACGGATAGTTTGCCCAGTACACCGACCATCTCGAAGTCGGCCGAGTCGAGGCATTCATCGGGAGCACTCAAAACGCGCGCGAGAAATAGATAAATGATTGCCGCGCCGCCGGTCCCGCTGAGGATTGAGACTAAGAGCGCAGTGAAGAACCACATCGTGGAATGGCGTGCGAGCAGGAACCCGGTGCCGCCAAACCAGGCGAGAAATGCGGTGAGCGAAATCATGTTGAACGGGGAAATCTGCGCGCCGCGCAGGCCAAGCTTGGCCCCAGCGGCTGGCCCGTGCGCAACCCCGGCGTGCGCATGCAATCCGGGCAGGTGCAGGTGAACGTGCGGAATGTGCAAGCGCGCGCCCCCGGCCAGGAAGATCAGCACGCTCAGGAAGAACCCGACGACAAAACAGACGAGATAAAAATCCGCCCAGGTCATAGCCGTGCTCCTTTTCTTCCGTTCGAATTCGCGCCGACGCGCGGATACAAGGCCTCGAGCAACCTGTCTGCGAGCCCCGGCGTATCAAGAATTGCGCCGAGCAGGATGAAACATCTGCGTGTGTCTTTTTCGCGTGCCAGCTTGATCAAAACATTGCTGAGCTCTTCGTCCCCGGCGAAGCGCTCAGACGCATGCAGTAGCCAGACATCCATTCGACCTTCGGTGGTGCGCAGATCCGAAGTCAGCTCGGTGTGATAACCCTCGGGATCGTCCACCAGAAATCCCGGATGCACTTTAAAATACTTCGCCAGCAGGGAACGCGTCGATTGCGTCATGTGCCGGCGCGATCCGTTCTCGATCTGCGAAATATAGGACTGGCTGATGCTTTTGCCCAGTTCCTTGCGGACGCCGTTCGCCAGTTCGAGCTGCGTGATGGGCCGGTTGAGACCTCTCAGCGAGCCTTCGACCTCACGCAGGTAACGGATTTTTTCGGCTAACTTCATATAACTATTTGCAATTGTTATATTGCAATATGTAATTATATGTCAAGGAATATAGTAGGCGTGTTTTCATGATGTTGCGGGGTGAAAGAAGCTCGGAGCGAGGAAGTCAGGCTCGCTGAACCAAGAATCTATTCAGAAAAATAGAAGATTACTGTTTCAGAAATTCTTCAGGGACGAATTACAGACAACCCGAGCTGGTTCTCAAAAATGTCGAAGTCGCGGTCACGATGTAGCAGCGCGTGCCCGGCCTCGATACAGAACGTAGCAATCAGACAGTCAATGGTCTTTCGCACAGTGTGGCCCTGCTCGCGCAGATTTCGATAATTGCGGGCAGCGGCGATCGCTAAATCAATGCCGCCGGTTTCGAAAACATGGAATTGGAGAAGTTCATCGCGAACCGCCGCAAAAGAGTTGGCACTGCGAATGCCTTGCAGCACTTCGCACAAAATCAAGTCGGTCAAACCGAGCCGTTCCTGGGTCAAATGTTGGTCAAGCCAGCGGGTTTCCAACGTGTCCGTGGCGCGAAGGTAATCGATCCAAACCGTGGTGTCGATAATGACCATGGCAGCCAGTCAGAGGATCAAGTTCGTCCCAAGCGCGACTGGCGGAGATCGCCTTCCCATTGCACTTTCCCTCGCAATCGTCGAATGCCGCCCTGAGCGTGGGTTTGAGCTAACAAGCGCAATCCAGCTTCCACGGCCGCCTTCTTGGTTCGTGCACCGCTGCGCCGCATCGCCTGGTTCATTAAGCGATCGTCAATGTCAATGTTGGTCCGCATCTCGTTTCCTTCCGATGTGTAAGGATATCATGTTTATGTGTATCCAAGGAATATGTGTGCTCGGACAAAGGCGAGTTGATTTCCTTCGTGCCCGGGGCTACCATGAAGCCGTTATTCCTAGCGCGCACACCAAAGTTCTGTTCAGCTCTGAATTTCCAGGAGGTTTCGATGGCCACAATTTCTGCAGCGCAGGTTCACCCGGAAGTGCTCAGCTTCATCGAGAAGCCGCGCAAAATGCTCATCAACAATCATTGGGTTGACGCCGTCTCTGGCAAAACATTTCCCACTTACGATCCTTCCACCGGAGAAGTGCTGGCGCAGGTTGCTGAAGGCGATCGCGCCGATATCGATCTCGCGGTGAAAGCCGCACGCAAAGCGTTTGACAGCGGCCCCTGGCGCAAGATGACGGCTTCCGAGCGCGGGCGGCTGATTTGGAAGCTTTCCGATCTCATCGAGCAACATCTAGAAGAGTTTGCTTATCTCGAGTCGCTCGATAACGGGAAGCCGCTTACCATCGCCCGCGTTGCCGATGTGCCGCTCGCGGTCGATCTTTTCCGCTACATGGCGGGATGGGCGACCAAGATTGAGGGCAATACAATTCCGATTTCTGCGGGCGGAGAGTATCTGACTTACACCTTGCGCGAGCCAATCGGCGTAGTCGGGCAAATCATTCCCTGGAACTTTCCCTTGTTGATGGCCGCGTGGAAGTTGGGTCCGGCACTCGCAACCGGCTGCACGATTGTTCTCAAGCCTGCCGAGCAGACGCCGCTTTCGGCGCTGCGCCTGGGCGATCTGATCCTTGAAGCTGGATTCCCCGAGGGCGTGGTAAACATCGTTCCCGGCTATGGCGAAACCGCCGGTGCAGCTCTGGCCGCGCACATGGACGTGGATAAAGTTGCTTTCACCGGTTCGACCGAGGTGGGCAAGCTCATCGTCCACGCCGCAACTGGAAATCTGAAGCGGGTTTCCCTTGAACTCGGCGGCAAATCTCCCAACGTCGTATTTAAGGATGCCGACATGGACACTGCAGTAAGCGGCGCCGCCAGTGCGATCTTCTTTAATCACGGCCAGTGCTGTTGCGCCGGCTCGCGACTCTATGTCGAAAAACAAGTGTTCGACAAGGTCGTGGATGGCATAGCTGAGAAGGCCAAGAAGATTCGCGTCGGAGCAGGTCTCGATTCCACAACCCAGATGGGTCCGCTGGTTTCAGAGGAGCAACTGAAACGGGTTTGCGGATACATGGAGTCTGGAATGTCGCAAGGCGCAAAGGCGGTGGTTGGCGGGCAGAGGAAGGGCGATAAGGGCTACTTCGTCGAGCCGACGGTCTTCGTCGAAACTAGAGAGGACATGAAAATCGTGCAGGAAGAAATTTTCGGGCCGGTTGTCGTCGCTATGCCCTTCAGCGATCCCGAAGAAATTATTCCCCGTGCGAATGACAACATATACGGTCTCGCGGCCGGAGTCTGGACGCGTGACATCAGCAAAGCCCACCGTATGGCCGCGAGCCTGCAAACGGGCACGGTGTGGGTCAACTGCTACAACGTGTTCGACGCCGCAATGCCCTTCGGAGGCTACAAGCAATCCGGATGGGGACGCGAGATGGGCCACGAGGTTCTGAACAACTACACGCAAACAAAAGCGGTCTGCACGAAGCTGTAGACGCCAATACGATTGTGCGAAGGACGAGGCTTTGCCTCGTCCTTTATTTTGCCCAGGATATTCGGGGAGTTCCGGGGAATTACGGTCGCACCAGCGGTAGTTCTTTTTCTGAATGTCCTTCGACCACTGGCACCGGCCGGTGGAGGAAGTCGTAGTGCTCAATTCGCACCGCGACTGCGGGCTTGCCGCCTTCGGCCTGTTCACGTCTTACGACCCGCGCCCGGCAGCAGACGTTCATATCTTCGGCGAGGGTAATTTCCGAAGGCATGACGAGCGTCATATCTACGAACTGGCCTTCGGTGAGCGGGAGGTCAGTCCAGATCATCGCGCCACGCGAGCTGAGGTCCTGAGTAAAACCCGAGCCGCTGGCTGTTTCGCCGGGAATTCGCAGCAAAACCGGAACCTGGTAGGGAAAGCGTTGTCCGCAACGGCGCTCGATTCGATTCTGCTCCGTGCTCGACATCGCCCCAACACTCTAGCGCAAGATGCGGTTTGGGGGAAGTAAAAAGAGAAGCCCGTGCCGCCATTCGGATTTGCATCGGAGCAGGGCTGGATAGCATCATTGGATTCAGCTTCGGGATTTCAGCCTCGTAGAATGTGAGCTTCGTGCCGGTTTCAGACTCCTCACAACCTAGTCCATTGCCTGCTAAATCAGGCGGGATCAGCCTGCCGGTTACTCTGCGCTCGCTCAAACACCGCAACTTCCAGCTGTTTTTCGGCGGCCAGCTTATTTCGCTCATCGGTACCTGGATGCAAAACGTTGCACAGGCCTGGCTGGTCTACCGCCTCACCGGCTCATCGCTCCTGCTTGGTTCGGTGGCTTTTGCCGGGCAGATTCCGGTGTTCCTGACTTCTCCTTTGGGAGGCATCGTCGCCGACCGTTACAGCCGCCACCGTGTGGTCATTGCAACCCAAACCGCGTCGATGATTCTGGCGTTTACTTTTGCCGGCCTCACGCTTACGAACCGAATTACGGTTGTCGAGATTTTCGTGATCGCGATTCTTCGTGGAATCGTGAACGCGTTTGATGTCCCCGGCCGGCAGGCGTTCATCGTTGAGATGGTCGGCAAAGAAGACCTGATGAACGCGATTGCGTTGAACTCCTCGATGTTCAACGGAGCGCGAATCATCGGGCCGGCGATTGCCGGAATTGTGGTCGCGAAAATCGGCGAAGGCTGGTGCTTCTTCGCCGACGCCGTGAGCTACATCGCGGTTATCGTCGGCTTACTCATGATGCATGTTGCGCCCCGCGTGCGTCGCCCAATGGGTTCGCCGCTCGAACACGTCATCGAGGGATTTCGTTTCGTGCGCGAAACCGCTCCGATACGCGCCCTGTTGCTCCTGCTGGGATTAGTGAGCCTGGTGGCGATGCCGTACACAGTGCTCATGCCAGTTTTTGCTGACCGCATTCTGCACGGTGGGGCGCGCGGGCTCGGCGTTCTGATGGGCGCAACTGGGGTTGGAGCATTACTTGGTGCGCTGACTCTGGCCACGAAGACCGGCGTTCACGGCCTGGGACGTTGGGTGATGTTCTCTTGTGGCGGCTTCGGCGTTTTTCTTGTCGCGTTTGCGCTATCGACTCATTTCTGGATTTCGACAACGCTTCTGGTTCCAGTCGGCTTCTGCATGATGCTGCAGATGTCCTCATCAAACACGCTCATTCAGGCCATGGTGCCCGATCATCTTCGCGGCCGCGTGATGTCGGTTTATTCCATGATGTTCATGGGCATGGGTCCCATCGGCGCATTGACAGCCGGCGCGATTGCCGATCGCATGGGTGCGCCAGTCGCGGTCATCACTGGAGCTTTCGTGTGCGTGGGAGGTGCTGCCATCTTCGGCCTGCGCCTGCCAAGCATTCGAGGCGAAGCCCGGCGCTTGATCATCGCACAGGAGATGGTCGGCGGCGAGCCGGTGCAGGAGATGACCGCACAAACCGTAGAAGATTGAAGCGTTTTCGCAAAAAAAAAAAAAGCGACCCGAATAATGGGCCGCCTGAACATAAAAATTCCGCCTGAAGATCAGAACGTCAGTAGACCTTTGATCTGCAGCGCTCGTGGTGACGAATCACCGCCGAGGAACGAACCGAAGATGCTGGTCGGCGGACCCACGGTTCGGAGGATCGTGCCGAACTGCGAGTTCGAGACATCGTTGACAGGCTGATCGAAGTTGGGATGATTGAGAATGTTGAACGCCTGCGCGCCGACTTCGAATTTCGCACTCTCCCAGTGCGGGACATTGAAGTCCTTCATCAGGGTCAGGTCGGTGCTGAAGAAGCCCGGCCCGTAGATCTGGTTCCGGCGCTGGTTGCCGTAGCTGCCAATTCCGCCCGGTCCGATTGGCGAGGCAAATTGCGATGTAGTCGGGCAGGGAACAGTGGTGGCCGAAGAGCCGCAGGAGATGGTCCCTACACTCGAATCAGCAAACAGGCTCAGGCCAGTGAGCGGGCCGTAATTGTAGGAGCCGAGCGCTCCGGTCGAGCCGCCATCAATCGCAGTGAAGGGCAATCCTGTGTGCACAAAAAAATCTCCCGAGATAGTCCAATTCAACAGGTCGCCCAGAAGCCCGTGCACCCTGGGAGTGGTGTAGACGTAATTGGCGGTGAACTGATGCCGCACATCGTAGTCAGCATTTCCGTAGTTATAAAACCGGAAGTTGAACGGATCCTGCGGCGACAGAATGCTGGTATTGGTGTCGAAATTAAACGGCAAGAATCCGCCATTTGAGATATCGTCGAGCGCGTGACTATAAGTGTAATTTGCTTGCACCTGTAATGATGCAAATCGACGGGTGAATTCGAAAGTCACGCCGTTGTAATTTGAAACGCCATTGTTCCCAACTTCAGCAACGCTCGAGAAGCGCTGGTCAATGGGCACGAGCGGCAGGCCAACGAATCCGCTGATGCCGAGGCTTGATTGGCAGCTTGCCGCACCCGTTAACCCCGGGTTGTAAGGCAACGGTGTTGCCGGTCCATTGCAGAACGTGTTAATTCCGCCATTCTCCAGCGCAAGATCACTGCCGTGGTTGCCGACATAGTTGATCGAAACTGAGGTCTTCGAACCTATTCCTTGCTGAATTTCCAGGTTCCACTCCTGATATTTCGGATCACGAATATTGTTGGCAGCATTGACAATCGCGGGAGGCGTGAACAGCGGATCCGCAGTCTCGATCTGGCCAATGTTCTGCCCGGCGCTGAAGCCTGCGAGAAATGCCGCATTTGCCGCGGTGGCGACGGTTTGCGAGCTTCCCGGTAAGCCCGGCGCAAGCAAGTTACCTGATGTAATAAACGTGTTCTTCAGCGGTGAATTCGTATCGAAAGAGGTGGCAATGGTACCGGGGAACACGTCGGCGAAAATTCCAATTCCGCCGCGAACCACTGTTCGCATACCGCCAAACGGCTGCCAGGCGAAACCCAATCTCGGCTCCCATGAAACTGCTTCCATGGACGGCAAGGCCTGATGTAACCCAGTGAGGATCGCCTGGTTGTAGGGCTGAGTTGGGTCGTGAGACATGTTGAAGAAAGAACTATCCAGGCGCGCAAAGCAGTTCGTCTGGCAAATCGGATTTGAATTGTGTTCGGCGCGCAAGGAGAGAGTCAGTTTGAGATTCGGTTTCACGGCCCATTCGTCTTGTCCGTACAGGCCAAGAGCATAGATCGCCAATGGCTGCGTGGGGCGAGTGGCGAAGGCTTGCTCGAAGGTGTCGGCAGTTCCGGCATAGAAGCTGTCGAGCGAATTGAAAGTCGCGGTCGGAATTGTGGCATTGAAGCCACCGGGCGTGTAATCCGTGAGGTCGTTGCGCCTGAAGTTGATGCCAAACTTCAACGTGTGATTTCCCTTTTGAAGACTGTAGTCGTCCGATATCTGATATTGCGTGACGTTCCGTCCCTGCGGCCAGGTGCCGTAGAAAGTGCTTCCCGGGACCTGAAGAGAGCCGTCTGCGAAAAAAAGCTCGTAGGGCATTAAAGTGGTCGCCGCACTTAAGCTGGGTGGGGCGAAAACGGCGCTATACCATGCTCCGGAAAGAATGAACTGGTTCACGCTGTTTCCCGAACTGTGGTTCTCCTGGAATTGACCTTCGTATGACGGCTGCACGCTTTGCGCATTCAGCACGGGCGTGAGCGGATCAGTGATACTCGCCTGCAAGCCATGATCGGTCCGGAAGTGAACGAAGGCGCGATCATTGCTTCCAATGTTCTGGTCAACTCGTGCGGTCAGCAGCCACTCATGGGTCAGGTTGCTGGCATTAGAACGGAACTGCAATATGCATGTGCTGAGTGGTATGGTCGTTGCGCTTCCGCAACCCAGGCCAACGTCGGAGGCCCGGTTGGCGCCGGGCGCGTTGTTATAAATGCTGAAGATCTTGTTGTAGAAAGGAATTTCAGCCGCGTTCCCGTTACTGGACAAATTTGCCAGAGTCGCCGCCTCAAATGCCGAGCTGGGAACGTTCACCGGCTGAGATGTCGGTATGAATAACCGCAGGCCTTCCGTATCCACAAAGAAGAAAGTTTTATTCTTAATGATCGGCCCGCCCACAGACGCAGCCCATTGGTTTGCATTATCAAAGGACCGGGGCGTTACCGGCACAGTGTTGTTGTTGAACCAATCATTGGCGTTGAGTACCCGCCCATTCCAAAAATATTCGGCGTTGCCGTGAAAGTTGTTCGTCCCGGACTTGGTGACAAAATTCACGTTGGCGCCGGCCAGTTCGCCGTATTCGCCGGTGTATCCGTTGTTGACGACTGTTGCCGTCTGGATATCGTTCGTGCCGAGGAAGAGATTTGTTGCCCCCGAGTTGCTCAGATTAAGGAAGGGATCGTTTTCGTTCATTCCGTCAATTGTGAAAAGGTTTGAAGTTGCGGAGATGCCGAAGGTCGAGCTGTTGCCGTATCCGGCTTGCGTGTTCATGGTTGCGCCGGGCGCGGTTTGTACGTAATAAGTGAGGTCGTTACCCGGGTTGGGAATGTTTGCGATCTGAGTCGCCGTGAAGGTTGTCGCTACATTGCCGTTCTGGGTCTGCACGGCGCCGCCCTCGGCTGTTACTTCCACGGTTTGTGAACTGGCGGCAGCCAATCCCAATTGAATATTCGCCGTGCTCGCCTGTCCTATGCTGACCTGAATAGTTCGTGTTCCGGATTGAAAGCCTTTTGCCTTGGCCGAAATTGTATAGGTCGCGGGATTCAGCAAAGAAAAGCGATAAACGCCTTCCCCGTTTGTGGTGAGTGTTTGTGTCGCTCCGGTCTCGTCATTCTTTAGTATGACGGTTGCGCCGGGAAGAGCGGCCCCGGTTTGATCAGTAATGATGCCGGTGATGTCGCCTGAAGTGAGGGATTGCGGCAGCGCGGGGGTTACAAAAAATGCGAGTAGTAGGGCAGAGAACAACCACCATAGAACTGGTCTTGCACACATACCAATCTCCAAAGGGATATTTCCGCAACAAAATATGCAAACTGCGTGCCAGATGTTCACGGCAAACTCTCTGCTGATAAGGCGGAAGTTATCTTGAAATCGAGAACGCGCGAGAGTCTCTCGCTACTGGAATCGAGAGCGGGATTCGAAATGTGAAATGGAGAGCAGCTGCGCGCCGTGAAATGCCTACAGGAAATTTCTTAGCGCGCAATACACCGAACCGTGTACGCGAGACGGAGCGGCTTCAGTGAAATAAGTGCAGGTGATGGAGAGAATTCGCGAGCAATTGCAGGTACTCGAGAACAGTTTGCGGCTCGCCCGCGGCTGAGACCGGATTGTAGGCGAAGGTGAGAACAAGCATCGCGAGAGCGAAAACTGCAAGCCAGCGGCGTCCGGTTCCGATTTCCGGCCATTTCGGAACGCTGGGATGCCGCATGCCGCTGACCCGCAGCAGCACGGCCCACACCAGCCACCCCGTCCAGAAAAACAGTGCGAGAGGAATCAACGCAAGGATGGTGATGTTCGAAACCAGTCGGTGAGCTCGCGGCGAGGTCGCGAAGACAATGTGTCCGCCATCGAGTTGGCCGCCGGGAAGCAAGTTCAGCGAGGTGGCAAACATTCCCACCCACGCCGCGATCGCAACCGGATGCAGATAAACCCGTGCGAGCGGAATATTTGCAATTCCGTGAGCGTAGCCCATCCCCACCAGAATTTTTTGCGCCAGATAAAAGATCAGCGGATAACCGAGTTGAATGTCGGCCGGCGGCGCGCCGGCTGGCGCAATTTTTGAAAGGCCAAGAGAAGAAAACAAAACCGCGAGCGCGACGATGAATCCGGCAATCGGACCTGCGATGCCGATATCAAACAGAACCGCGCGCGAGCGCAGGGGAGATTTGATTCGGATGAATGCGCCCAGAGTCCCGATCAGTGTGGGAAAAGGAATAAAAAATGGCAGCGTCGCAGAAACGCCGTAGCGCACGCAATAGAAATAATGTCCCATCTCGTGCGCGAGCAGGATCAACATCAACGTGAGCGCGAAGGGAAGGCCCAGCAGCAGATGCCCATTATGCAAAGCCCATGAGACGGGGAAGATCCCATCATCAATCGTGAACGGCGGTCTGCCGAGCAAGAAATTCAACTCCAGGCGTGCGCCGACAACTAGCGTTGTGAAGAACGTCAGCAGCAGGAGCAGAAGGTGCAGCCAGTAGCGCTGCTTCTGCGGCTGCTCGATGAACACCTCTGCGCCGTTCGGGGCATAGACCTCGCTGGGCACGTAAACTTCAGGAGAATTCTGAGTTGACATCTTGACTCAATCAGGAGGGAAACACACTTGCGTGCGCCGGACAGGCTGCATCCACCCCGGCTGTTGCCTGGGACCCATGACCTATTCTATCGTCTGCAACTCTTTTCCGGGTTTGAAGCGGACAGCCTTTCCAGGCGGAATCGAGACTTCCGCGCCGGTGCGCGGATTGCGGCCGATTCCGGTTTTGCGCGGGCGCACATTGAACACGCCAAAGCCGCGCAGCTCAATGCGATCGCCCTGGGTGAGCGAGCGCTTCATGCTCTCGAAAACTGTTTCCACCGCCATCTCGGCTTTGGTTTTGGTGATTCCGGTCCGGTTCACAACTTCGTTGATGATGTCCAGCTTGATCACAGGCGCCTCGTCGCGTAGGAGTGTTAGAAGTGGCTCAAGTGCTTGATGCTAAGAGAGATATGGAAGATTGTCAACGGCGGGGCAATATCATAAAAGGTGCCCGTAGTCTTGCTCAGCAGTACGATTCCAGTCAATCGATCTTGTAATTTTTGTGGTCGAGCTACTTCCTGGCTTCGGCTTCCTTATACATGTATTTGATGGAGGGTTTGTAGATCATCACATTCGGGGCGCCGATGCGGTTCACTTTTATGCACGTCTTGTCGTACCACTCGATGCAGCCATGCACTTCTTCGCCATCGGTGAGCACGATCACCATAGGCGTCTTCGACTGCATTTGTTTCTGGTAATAAAAATTCTCGGCGTTGGTCTGTTCCGGCGGAGCTGTTTTCCGCGCCCCGTTTGAGCCGCCCGGAGCACGTTCGGGACGGTCCCGTCGCTCGGCTATGCCAGGCGCGGAGTGGTTATTGTGGTTCAGCAGCGGCCGGATTAGCTTGCGGTTGGCAAACGGCTCTTTCTGAACCTGGCGTTCAGCGGGTACGGCTGGAATTGTATCTTTCATGACACACCTGCGACACGCTCTAGTTGCGGGCCCCACACGAAACGGCGCGCTTGTGGAAGCTAAGTAAGGCGTGAGTTGCTACATACCCTAGCACAGCATGTCAACCGAGACAATCCCAAGTAGGCTGTAGATGGTGACTTTGGGAGCCGTAGTTGGAAACGCCTACGTTTGCAACACGCCCACCTTAAACTCTGGCACGTCAGGATTGAGCGCCGCCGCTTCGAGGGCGGTCGTGATTACCTCGCGGGTATCTACCGGGTCAATGATCTTATCAATCCAGAGGCGCGCGGCGCCATAACGGGGATCCATCTGTTCATCGTAGGTACTCTTGACCGACTCATACAGTTGCGTTTTTTCTTCATCGCTCAACTTCTTGCCGCCGCGCTCAAGCTGGCGAATTTTGATTTCAACCAGCGTGCCCGCTGCCGAATCGCCGCTCATCACGGCATATTTCGCTGTCGGCCAGGCGAACAGAAACCGTGGATCATAGGCTTTTCCGCACATTGCGTAATGGCCCGCGCCAAATGATCCGCCGAGAATAATCGCAATTTTTGGCACCACGGAATTCGAGACCGCATTCACCATCTTGGCGCCGGCTTTAATAATCCCGCTCCACTCCGCATCGCGGCCGACCATGAATCCATTCACGTCGTGCAGAAAAATCAGGGGAACCAGATTTTGATTGCAGTCCATGATGAACCGCGCGGCTTTCTCCGCCGATTCGGTGTAGATTACCCCGCCGAACTCAACCCGCTTGTGCCCTTCGTGGTCTGTCGCTTGCGCGTGTAACTTCTGGTTGGCGACGATTCCTACGGCGAATCCTCCGATGCGCGCGTATCCACAGATTAGAGTCTTTCCGTACTCGGCTTTGTATTCGTCGAACTTGCTGGCGTCGGTAATCCGGGCAATGATTTCGCGAATGTCATAAGGGCGCGCGGGCGATGAATCGTAAATCCCGTAAATTTCTTCGGCAGCGAGTGCCGGCGGAACAGGTTTCTTTCGGTCCCACGGCGATTGCCGCCGGTATCCCCATTTCTCGATAATCGATCGAATGCGCCCCAGGCAGGCTTCGTCATTCGGCTCGTGAAAATCCACCGTGCCGCTGATCGCCGAATGCATGGCCGCGCCGCCTAATTCTTCAGCGGAAACTTTTTGCCCGATAGCGGCTTGCACCAGCGCCGGCCCGGCAAGAAATAATCCGCTGCCATCGGTCATCAGCACGTGGTCGCACATCACCGGCAAATATCCGCCACCGGCCACGCACATTCCCATGATGGCGGCGATTTGCGGAATTCCCATCGCCGACATAACTGCGTTATTACGAAAGACACGTCCGAAGTCGTCGGTATCGGGAAACACATCTTCCTGCAGCGGCAGAAAAATTCCCGCCGAATCGACGAGATAAATGACCGGAATCCGATTCTCAATCGCGATGTTCTGCGCGCGGATCACTTTCTTCGACGTCATCGGAAAAAACGCGCCCGCTTTGACAGTCGCATCATTCGCGACGATCATCACCATTCGCGTTTCAACTCGCGCGAGGCCGGTAATCACCCCCGCCGATGGAGCTCCGCCCCACTCTTCATACATTCGGTTCGCGGCAAAAAGCCCAAGCTCAAAAAATGTCCCCGGATCCACCAGCCGGTCAATCCGCTCCCGCGCTGTGAGCCGGCCTTTTGAATGCTGGCTTTCAATCGCCTTCTGCCCACCGCCCTCGCGAATTTGTTCTTCCTCATTACGGATCGCCGAGACCAAGTCGGCCATGTAGCGCATGTTGGCTTCAAATCGCGCGGAGGTGGGATCGATACGGGTGGTGAGAATCGTTGCGTCTGCGGCCATGGCTTGCGCTTGCTACGTTAAATCAGTCGAGCAGAACCGCGCAAACGTTCGTAGTCACACTTGCTCGTGTGGGTCGGACACTCCTGTCCGACAATGAAAGCTAGCAACCGGGTGCCCCATCCTTGTCTCGCCGATTTTGCGAGACAGGGCGGGGATTTTGACTTTCAATGTTGCAGTTTGGCATCAGGGCACGACTTCAGCTGTACCTGCTACAGTCGCCTCTTGAACTTTGCCGGCGTTCTCTGCGGGG
>DATIYR010000429.1:0-9385 GCA_035517535.1 Terriglobales bacterium | reverse complement strand
GAGCACGACTTCAAAATCATCAAGATGACTCCGGAAGAGAAGAAAGTCGGGCTCAGCATTCGCGCCGTCGGTGAAGAAGCTTCGCGCTCGGAAGTTGAAAGCTACAAGCAGCCTTCTTCGAGCGCGGGTTCGACCATCGGCGAATTCGTTTCCTGGAAGCGCGCCGGCAACGAAAACGGATAAGAACGAAAAAAGATTAAGGGGTCGCGGGCGTAGCTTGAGTTTTTTTGACTTTCGCCGCGAGCCAGCCTACACACGCCAGCATTCCACACCAGCCCAAAAACCGAACCACGTCGGCGATGCGCGTATCGTAATCCAGAACACCCATATTGCCAAAAATCGTGTTCCAGTCGTGCTTGGCGAACTCCGCATCCCCCAGAGTCACCAGCGGCAACTCCATCGCGCGTGCGTCGGCCATGTAGGTGGCTGTATAAATCCAATTTTCAAAGAAGAAGAATAAGCAGAATACGAACCCTGCCGGCTGGCGCTCATGGTAGAAGTAGGCGGCAAGAAGGAACGGCACCAGCCACTGCAGAATCGTTCCTCCCCAAAGTCCCAGCGTAGGACCGAACCAGCCGAACAGCGCGTGTCCGCCTTCGTGGACCACCAGATTTGCGGAATCGATAAATAAGAACCCGCCGTGCATGCTGAATGCGTAGACCAGAAACCAGAGATAAAACGCCAGCCACGCGGCGATGGCCCATCTTGCCATCGGTTTCCACGGTTCGTTTGTGCCGATCGCATCCAGCAATAGGTCGACGTATTCGCGCATGCTGCAATTCTAGGAAGATTGGCTGCGCCGCGCGAGATTACGCTGGTGCGGAGGAGCTTTCGGCACTCAGGTTGGGATTCATCAAAACCCGCTTCAGGCGCAGCTTCTCATCCATCAATGCTTTCAGCTGAGCCGCGTCAGCTTGGCGGAATGACTCCAGCTGGCTTTGGATCTGTTCCAGCCGTCGGCGAATTTGCACCCGGCGCAGCGCACGCGCGGCGCCGTCAATCTTCTCAACCGTCAATTCTTCCTCATCCTTCAAAAGAATCGCTGCCAGCAATTTGCGGTCGGCTTCTGAAAGCGGCAGTTCCATCGGGCCGGCGTTATCCGGAGAGGCATTCAGCAGGACTTCCATAAGTAATTCGGTGCCAAGCCCAACGTGCAGGTGCTCGGACAAAAGCACATATCGAGCCTGCCTCGCGGGATCGAATGCATCGTCCGCTCCGGAGCGGTCGGAAACATAATCTTCGCTCTGGAATTGCGATTCGGATGCGAGCGCGCGAATCAGAATTTTCTCGGCATCGGTGATTTGCGCTTCTGGTCTCGTCTTCACCGCCGAGTTCTGCCGGGTTGCCGCCGCGTGTTTCAACTCCTGGCGCAACACCGCCGAGTCGATGTTCAGCTTCTGCGCAATTTCCTCGGCAATCTCATCGCGAACAATACGGCTGGGGACGCGCTGAATATGCGGCAAAAGATAATTCACCGCTTTGTGCTTGCCCTCGGCGCTGCGAACCGGAAACTGCTGCCGCGCACGCTCGATCAAGTAATGGAAATATTTTTGCGAATTCTTCAGGGCCGCGGTGTAAGAGTCTTTTCCTTTGCGCCGGATGAATAGATCAGGATCGAATCCTGCCTCGAGCGTGAGCACGCGGATCTCAAATTCTTCTTCGACCAGAAGTCCGAGTGTACGTTCGGTCGCTTTGGCCCCGGCAGCATCGGGATCGAAATTCACCACCACCTGCTTCGTGAATCGCCCGAGCAGCGCGGCTTGTGCGGCGGTGAACGCCGTTCCCGAGCTGGCGATCACGTTGCGGAATCCTGCGGCAAAAACCGAAATACAATCCATCTGGCCTTCAACGATGATCGCGTAATTCAGTGCGCGAATCGCTTCTTTGGCCTGATCGAGATTGAACAGGACGCGCGATTTGGAATAAATCGCGGTCTCGGGCGAGTTCAAATATTTCGGTCCGGCTTTTTCGTCAGTTGAAAGTGTACGTCCGGTGAAGGCGATGATTCTTCCGCTGTCATTGGCGATCGGGAACATGACGCGGTTGCGGAATTTGGAGTACATGGAAGCAACAGCGGCTCTAGGCTCTTGGCTTTCGGCTCTAGGCTCTTGGCTTTCGGCTCTAGGTTCGTCATTGGTCCTTCGTCGTTGGTCGTTGGCAGTTGCCGAGCTTTGCTCGGCCGGACGGGCGTGGACGCCCGTCCGTACACGTTCAGTGGCGGTGTCCAACTGACGGCTGACGACTGATGGCTGATTGCTTTCCTTCCACGAAAACAATCCGCTCTCGCGCAGAATTTCCTCGCTGAATTCGTTCTTCAAACGATCACGGAGCAGGAAGCCTGAATCCGGAGCAAATCCGATCCGAAATTGCTGGATCATTTCTTCATTCAATCCGCGTCCTGCGAGATATTCGCGGGCACGCCCGCCCTCCGGCCTGCGCAGATATTCCTGAAAAAAGGCGCAGGCTCGCTCGTGAATTTCGAGCAGGGCTGTCCGAATCCTCGCGTCCTTCGCTTCAGCTTCATTGGCGAAGACCTGCTTTGGCATAGCTACGCCGAGCTTCTGTGCAACTGCTCGCACCGCCTCCGGAAACGTGATGTTTTCGATCTTCTGAACGAAACTGAAAACGTCTCCCGAAGCACCGCAACCGAAGCAGTGATAAAACTGCCGCGTGGCGTGCACCGAAAACGAAGGCGTTTTTTCCTTGTGGAATGGGCAGAGGCCGGAAAAATTCTGCGCGCCGGTTTTTCGCAAGCTGACATAATCGCCGACGATTCTGACGATGTCGGCCTGCAGCTTGAGGTTCTGGGCGAAATCCGAGGGGTAAGACATGCGGCTGAGAAGATTGTCGTTCAGAGCGGCGCTGTTTAGAAATATATCGCAGCCGATTCGCTGTGGAGAAGCTGTGAGAAAGGCGACCGCGGTGTGGAGAACCGCGGTATTTTCCTAAGCTACTTCTTGTCGGTGGAAAGCTGCTTGGCAATTTCGGCAAGCAACCGGGGTTTGAGCTCAGCCAGAACGCTGTCCACAATGCTTGAGAGCGCATCGCCAGACGCCGCCTGCGGCGAAGCTTCGGAAGGCTTCGCCGGTTCCGGGCTAGCCGCCTGTTCGGATGCGGAACTCGGCTCGGGTTGTTTCGCTGGCTCTTCCTGCGCGAAGCTGCGCTGCGCCATCTCCGTGACCGATTGCACAAGAGATTCGGGAATTGTTTGACTGCCGGCCGATTCGCGACTTCGCTCCGAGTTCTCCCAGGCAGCTGCAGCTTCAGAACCGCCGGAGGATTCGGATCCGGAAGCATTCGCCGCTACTGCGTCAATTGTCGAAGATCCCGAAGCCGATGCTGCGGCTGCAAAGGCTGCACCCGATGCCGGCTCCGGTTCAGGAGCCGTTTCAACGTGTACTTCTTCGTTTTGTGCCACGGCTTCCGCTGTCGCTGCGGAAACCGGCTCAGGAATCTCGCGTTCACTCTGCGCTTGCTCGGACGGTTGGGCTGTCGTTTCCTCAGCAGGGGCTGACTGCGCCTGCCGCATTTCTTCGTCCAGGGACTTCGCCGCTTCTTCGGGACTAAGCGCAACCGTCTCGGCAACCCATCGCGGACCGGATTCTTCGTTCGCCGGTTCCTCATCCTGTACTGCCGGCTCTTGCTCGGCGGCGACAGCTTGGGGTTCAGAATCAACGGAAGTTTCAGCCTGGGCCGCCTGCGATTCCACAGGAGATTCGGGCTGTTCCTCTTTCTCTTTTCTGGCCTCTATCCGCTCAGTCGTGCTCTGGGGCGGCGCTTCGAGACTCGAATCTTTTTCGACTGGAAATTCGGGGGCAGGTTTTTCTGGTTCCTGCTTGCGCCCTTTCCGCGGCTCGTAAATCGGGCCCGCAGCAAATGTGACTGCCTCGTCCGATTTTTCCTGCGAATCGTCGCTTGATCGGCGATCCGCGGAACTCTCGTCGCCCGGCAACGGTTTAGTTTGCCGGTTCTTCGCGCTCTGCAGATAGGCGACCCGATCACTGTCGCCCTCGTCGTATTCGACCGCGGGATCACGCCCCGACGATCCGCGCGATTTCTTGCCGTCTGATTTTCGTCCTCGTCCGTTTTCAGAGACCGGAACGATCTTGTCTTCGAGCTTTGTCAGTGCCGCCAGCAGTTCACTCGCGTCAAATGGCTTAACGATGTGGCCGTCTGCCCGCACCCGCTTGGCTTCCTCGGCTTTGAACGGTTCCATTTTGCCCACGGTGAGGAGCACAGGAATCCGCATGGTGGCTTCGGACTCCTTAAGTCGCTGGCAGACCTCGAGGCCTCCGTATCCGGGCATATATACATCGAGCACGATCAGGTCAGGCTGCTTCTCGTGGATCTTCTTCAGCGCCGCCGAGCCGTTGTTTACGGTAATAACTTCGTAACCGGCATCGGTGAGAATGCGGCGGCCCATGTTCTGGGCGGTAACGCTGTCGTCGGCAAGCAGTACTGTGCGCGCCAAGAGATATCCTTATCCGGAGGAGTTATCACCGAAGGTAACTTGGATCAGGAGTTAAGTCAATGAAACCAGCGGTTTAGGGTGGTTACGGGCGGACAATAGATTAAGTGCACCTTCATGGTCTGGCGCAACCTAACTTCCCGGAATGAGTTTGTGCAGTCCCTTCTTTTTCTTATGTTTGCTGGAAGCCAGGTCTTTATCCGTCGCCAGCTGCTGACCGTCGCTGGCATTCGCGGCGCTCTGCCCGGCGGTCGCTGAACCTCCGTTGCCTTGCTGAATTTCATTGACCTGCGCCGGCAGAGGGGCGGGCTGGTCCGCAGGAATATTCGGTGTGAGTTCGTTCGGATCGGAGGCAGCGGCGGCTTGCGGCGGATCGGAAGCAGAAGCATTCGGCTTCAGCTCATTCGGGTCAGCCGCGGCGGGAGTTGAAGTGTTGGCTGCAGCGCTGGAATCCGCACTCGCAGAATCCGAGCGCGGCGGAGCCTCGTTTGCTCCGGGATTCGTATTCACAGTTTGTACCGAGAGGTTATCGTTCCCTTTGCTTCCCATTGCTACGCGGTTGGCCGCCTGCACAATGCCGCTGGCGCTGATCGGCGTGGGATCGGTCATGGTGGGATCGCCGATCCTGGCTGCAGAAGCCACATCCGGATGCTTTTCAAAGCCGCTCATCATGCGGCTGAGCAAGGTCTGCTCGCCCCGACCCGCCTCTTCCGCTTTGTTCAAGGCTAAGGCGGCCTTCGTCGGCCGCGGAATCGGCTGATGCAACGCAGCCAGTCGCACACGCGCATCATCGGCGCGGTTCATCGCCGGATAGCGCGTGATGATTTTGTCGTATGCCTCGGTAGCCTTGTCGGTGAAATCTGTGATCATTCGCTCGCGAGCCAGTTGGTCGGCTTTCAGCCGGGCCTCATTCGTTTTGTGGAGCTTTTCCATTTGCTCGCGCTCGGTAACATCCATCTTCTTGAGCATGGCGATTTCCGCCTCGTAAGACTGACCCAGCAAATACAAGGTTTCGTCAGCCTTGCTGTAAAGCGGATAGCGGTCCACCAGCGATTGCAAGCGCGCGATCGCGGCCGGATACGAGCCTCTCAGGTAGTAGAACCTTCCTACACCGAACTCCCGTTCTGCAATGACCTCCTGCACCTGCAGAAGCTTCTTTCTCGCTTCCGCCACCATTTTCTGGTTGTCGGGATATTGCAGAATCACTTTCCGGTATTCCTGCTCGGCCCGAACGGCGTGGGTGAAGTCGCGGTCCGGTTTTTCCATCTGCTGATATTGAATGTTTGCGATCTTCAGCTGGGCCTCGGCAGCTTCCGGCATATTCGGGAAAAATGTTTCAAAGTCCTCGTATTCCTGTTCCGCCTGCGCCAGCGCCGCCGTACCGCCTTCCGCGTACCAAGAGTCCGCCAGTGCCAATTTGGCGCGCGCAATAAATTCGGAGTCCGGATAGGTGTTGATCAAGGTCTGCATGTCGAGTCGCGCGATATCGAAGTGATTGTGCTTCATCGCGTCCATTCCGCGGTCGAAGAGGATCTTGTCAGGCTGCTTCGAATCGACCTTGGCCAGCGGATTGTTGACCTTCTTATTGGTGCAGGCGGTCGTGAGCGCAAGCGTCGCGGCCAGTGCAATCACGGAAGTTCGCAAGGACATGAAAACCTCAAAATAGTGGTCAGCGGCTAGTGGTCAGTGGCTAGTAAGGCATTTGGTCGGCAGCCGACTCAGCTTGCGCCAGAACTAGTCACTGGTCACTCATCACGAGCCACTTCAAACCTTCTGCAGCGTCGCATCCAACGCCGCCTTCAACAATGTTTGGGCATTAATCTTTGGATCACCGTGGCTGAACACGGCGTTGCCCGCCACCAGAATTTCTGCCCCAGCCCCTACCACCTGTCCCACCGTGTCGACGGCGATTCCGCCATCGACCTCAATCCTATAGTTCAAATTGCGCTGTTCACGCAAGTCCCTTAATTGTCGAAGCTTATGCAGTGAATTGGGAATGAACGGCTGCGCCCCAAATCCCGGATTCACCGACATGATAAGCACGTAATCGACAATATCCAAGACCTCATTCAACATGGAAACCGGAGTCGCAGGATTGATTACCACCCCAACCTGACATCCGTGGTTCTTCACCAGATTCAAGGAACGATCCAGGTGGCGAGTCGCCTCAAGGTGAACCGACATCCAATCCGCGCCCGCATCAGCAAAGGCGGGAATATATAAATCCGGGTTCTCGATCATCAGGTGGCAATCGAGCGGAAGCTTAGTCGCCTTCCGCAGCGACCGCACCAGCTGCGGTCCCAGAGTGATGTTGGGTACAAAATGCCCATCCATCACGTCCACGTGAATGACAGTTCCACCGCCTTCGGCCGCCCGCGCAACCTGGTCGGCCAAGTGGGCAAAATCCGCCGAAAGAATCGATGGGGCCAGCTCAATCAAAGGTAAATACCTGGGGCGATCAAGGGAAACTGCTGCCGGAATTCTACCACGCTGGCGTGGCGCCGGCGTCCCATCTGGGCCAAACTAGTGGCGAAGCTCGATCAAGAGTCCGACTGCTTGTAGCAGGAATGCCCAGAAGACGAGCGACAATCCCAATGCCATCTCGACCGGCGAGTCCCGGATATCGCTATTGGCCTTGAATTCAGAAGTGACGAATCCCTGCACGCGTTTGTTTTTGCGGAATATGAAAAATACAGGCCACCCCAGCGATAGGATTATGCTGATCAGCGGTTGACGCGCGTAACGTCGAGCCATAAGCCATGCGCCCACGATGCCGCAGAGCGCACTTACGAGGTTTATAAGAAACTTAGCGAGGGGCACGTAGCTTGGGACAGCGGCGGGTGTTTCCATTTTATTTTTTTTGCATTTCGATGATGTCGATCACCCGCAGAGGACGGGCGTCAGAATCGGGGTCGACCTGATGTTTATCGGATGAAAAAAGCACGTAGAATCTCCGGCCAGCGGCATCGATCTCCCGCGCAACACTGAGCATATCCGGCCGGTCCGGATCCTGGGTCAGACCGTCGTAAATCTCCTGCTTGTGCTTAGCAATTTCATCCCTGAGCGCGATAGGAAATCGCCCGGTGACCAGGAAGTGCAGATCAAGGACTAGATCGAACGACAGCTCAACGTGCACATGGCCTTCGTTCTGGGGAAGGAAAACCTTATATCATGCGGCAGGTCAGCCCGCAACCGTACGCTCCTGAACCAGGACGCGATCGAGCTTTTGTATTTTAGTTTGGCTTTCAGCCAGCATGTTCTGCAGCTCGTTGAGAATCACCTTTGCGGCCTCGACCTGCGCGTCAAGGTTGACGCCGATCTCAGCTGCTGGCCGTACACTCGATCCTCTTTCCGCCCGCAACCGGGCATAAGCCGCATCGACCCTTTGCTGCTGAGTCAAGGCGTCATTATTCTTGACCAGCGTATCCACCAGCTTTTTGAGCGTGTCGTAGGTCTGATAGCTCATCAGCACCGCCTGCGGCGCGCCATGTTTCAGGATGATCATGCGCAGGGGAGGGTTCTCTTGCAGGCGATCCATCAGGGGAAGCAACTTCTCACGAACATTGGTGACGTTGGAAAATTCAAGTTGCTCCTCGAGCGCGTTCAAACTTGGATTCTGGGTGGATTTAAGCGGCGTCATCTGTCCTCCTCATGTACATATATATGTTCGTTTAAATGTACATTTCTGTCAAGTGGACGGAGAGTACTGCTCGATCGAAGGCTTTGCGTACGATAACCCATTGATAACAAATCGGGTACAATCGACAAGCCCTCCGGGGCTGTATCACTTTATAAGCGGTAATGCTCGGGGAACCGATTTCGAATGCCAAATCTCAGATATTCTCTGCTCGCTTGTCTGCTTTCCTTTTCAGCGTTTGCCCAGGAAAAACCGAAAATCACGCTGGACGAATTTTTCAATTCGGTCAGCTTCTCCTCCGTTCGACTGTCCCCTGACGGCAATTCGGTCGTCATCGGCACCGAGCGCGCCAATTGGGACCGGCAAATCTTCAGCGACGACTTGTGGCTGTACCGAGTGAACGGGGAAGGTGCGCCGCTCATGCAGTTGACGCAGTCCGGCCACGACAATGATCCCCAGTGGTCGCCTGACGGCCGCTGGATCGCATTCCTTTCTGATCGCGCGACGCCCGGCAGTGACGATGACTCCGACGATGATGGTGCAGCCAGGGATTCTGACCAAAAAAACCAAGGCGTGACGCAGCTCTATCTGATTTCACCCAATGGCGGCGAAGCATTTCCTATTACCCAAGGCGCAGAGGAAGTGCATGCCTTCGCCTGGTCGCCGGACTCGACGACGATCTACTTCGCGACCCGCCACCCGTGGACGAAGCAGCAGAAAGACGATTACCGGAAAAAATGGAAAGATGTGGTGCAATATCGAACCGCGGAACGGGGCGACAGAATTTTTGCGCTTGATCTCGCCACCGCGCTCGCTGCCAATAAGGCCGCGCCAGAAAAAGAACAAAATGATGCGGAGAAAGAATCCGACCTGACACCTGGCTCGCACGCCATAGCAACTTCCCCGTTGCGAGTCGACGAACTCGTAGGTTCACCCGACGGCGCAAAGCTCGCCTTCATGGCCATCCCGATCAACAAACGCGAAGAAAAATACCAAGACTACGAAATCTACTCGGTCGATCTTGCCAGAGTGGCGCGGGCGCCCTCGCCCGCGAATCCGGCTTCTGACCAGTTTCCTCAGGTCCGCCGAATCACCAATAATCAGGCCGTCGAACACGACCTCCGCTGGGCCAACGACAGTCGCCACATATTTTTCACCATCGATGTCGGCGATGTGACCGGCCCATATCGCGACCTGCAGCCGCACCTTTATTGGGTCGACACCGAAACGGGCCAAGTCGAGCAGTGGAGTAAAGATTTCATCGGCTCGGTCGAGCACTA
>DATIYR010000428.1:0-12077 GCA_035517535.1 Terriglobales bacterium | reverse complement strand
TCGATGTGAATGTCGGCAAGTTGCAAGAACGCTGCTGCAGATAACTAGGCGAGCGTACGCAATCCTGATTGACATCCTGAATTTGAAGAACTACTGCTGCCGCTCGTTGCTGCCCACCTTTACCTCCGCTATCATGAGAGCATGAGTTTTGCGGATACGACTGTTCTCTTCATTCTGGCCCTGTTGCTGTTTGGGCCGAAGAAGTTGCCGCAGATCGCGCGCCAGGTCGGGAAGGCTCTGGGGGAATTCAAACGCGCGTCGAACGAATTCAAGGCGCAGATTGAAGCCGAAATTTCGCAACTGGAATTTGAAGAAAGAAGAAAAGAACAGGAGCAGCAATTTCCCAAGCCGAAGCCGATTGCGGAGTCGATCCAGTCTTCGCGGTATTCGCTGCCTGAGAATGCGCAAGAAAATACACCTGAGACAACACCGCCTTCGCCGGACGTAAATTCGCCCGCCCAAAGCACCCATGCCTGAAGCAGCAACCGAATTAGAGCGGGAAGATTCCGAACAGGATCAGATGCCCTCGATGAGCTTCCTCGAACACCTTGAGGAGCTCAGGACGAGGATCTTTCATGCGTTGATTGCGATTGGCGTGGGCATGGGAATTTGCTGGTGGTACCACCAGCAACTTTTCGGCTACATGCAGAAGCCGATTCTCGATGTGCTCCGGCAAAATGGGCTGCCGCAGAAGCTGGTCTATCTCACGCCGGCCGAGCCGTTCAATCTTTACTTGAAAATTTCGGCGCTCGCGGGACTGTTTCTGACTTCTCCATATGTGCTGTATCAGGTGTGGCTCTTCATTTCGCCAGGTTTGTATCGGCGGGAAAAAAAATATGTTGTGCCGTTCATGTCGTCCACGATTTTTCTGTTTATCGCTGGAGGATATTTCGGCTACCGCATGGTTTATCCGGCGGCGCTGCGATTTCTGATTGGGATCGGAAGCCAGTTCACGCCGATGATTACTATCCACGAGTACACCGATCTTTTTCTTACGGTGATTCTGGGGCTCGGGCTTGTCTTTGAGATGCCGATAGTCATTTTCTTCCTGGCCCTGATGGGCGTGGTGAGCGCGGGGTGGTTGTGGAGGAACATTCGTTATGGGATTCTCGCGATCTTTATCATTGCCGGAGCGCTGGCGCCGACGCCAGACATCAGCAGCATGTGCATCTTTGCCGCGCCGATGCTGGCTTTGTACGTGGTGAGTATTGGGGTGGCTTGGTTTGTGCATCCGAAACAGCGCGAGGCGCGCGCTGCGAGAAAGAAAGCATGAAGCCGTACAGATTCTTGATGTTGTTGCTGCTAGCCGCGTCATTCGCTTGCACAAAAGGGAAAACAGCGGCGGCTCCGCCAGCGAGTTCTGATGCGCCTTCGGCTGCGGCCGATCCGGCGCCTGCGCTTACCGATATGAGTCCTCCGCCGACATTTGATGCGAATCGGGCGATGCAATACTTGAAGGAGATCGTCGCGTTTGGGCCGCGGCCGATTGGGAGCGAGAACCATAAGAAAGTTGAAAACTTCATCCTTTCTCATTTGAAGGGCGACGACGTCGAGCAGGACGCGTTCGAGATTCATTCCACCGAGGGTACATTTCCGGTGCGCAACATCATTGCGAAATTTCCGGGAGCGAAGGACGGCATAATCGTAATCGCCAGCCATTACGACACCAACTGGCCGCTGCGGAATACGTCGTATATTGGCGCGAATGACGGGGCATCATCGAGTGCACTGCTGCTCGAATTTGCCAATCAGCTGCGGGGGAAGAAACTGGATGGGTACAGCATCTGGCTGTTGTGGGATGATGCGGAAGAGTCGATGAGATTGCCGTGGTACGACCCGGAAAGCCTGTACGGTGTGCGTCATCTTGCGGACAAATGGCAAAACGATGGCACCTTGAAGAAGATCAAGGCGTTCATCCTGGAAGACATGATCGGCGACGCGGATTTGAACATCGAGCGGGTGACGGATTCGACGCCTTGGCTGGAAGATTTGGTCGGGCAGGCGGCGACGCGGCTCGGATATCAGTCGCATTTTTTTGGGCGTGAAGGGGACGTGGAAGACGATCACGTGCCTTTTTTGCAGCGGGGAGTGCCGGCGACAGATTTAATTGATTTCGATTACGGCTATAACAATGTGTTCTGGCACACGACGGAAGATACGGTCGATAAGCTTAGCCCCCAGAGCCTGGAGATTGTGGGTACGGTGACGCTTGAAACCGTGCGGATGATTGATCAGCGCTGACTCGTTTCGCGATCAAGAGGTTTGAAAGCTTTTAACCGCAGAGTTCGCGGAGATTTTCGTCGAGGAGCGCCGAGAAAACCAGAAAGAAAAAAACTCCCAGAAGACCTCCGACGAAAGCTCCGATCTTTCGCTTTTCTGAAGTTTCATATGTAATCCAGACAGTACGCGAGACTGCCGGTGAGTGAGAAACTGTCGTGGGTTCTGTTCAATGTTTTCATTGCCGCCATGTTGGGGCTGGACCTCGGTGTTTTTCACCGGCGAGCGCGCCGGCCTTCGCTGCGGCAATCGCTCGCGTGGAGCGCGGTGTGGGTCCTGCTGGCGGCTTCGTTCGCAGTGCTGCTCTATTTTTGGCGAGGGCACGCGGCGGCGCTCGAGTTTTCGACCGGCTACGTGATTGAGCTTTCGCTCAGCGCTGACAATCTCTTCATTTTTCTTCTGATTTTCCGCTACTTCCGGCTACCAGAAGGGCAGCAATATCGCGTGCTGTTTTGGGGGATCATCGGCGCGGTGCTGATGAGGGCGGCGTTTATCTTTATCGGCGTTGGATTGATTCGGCACTTTCACTGGGTCATTTACGCTTTTGGGGCGCTGCTGGTGTATAGCGGAATTCGCCTGCTGCTGCCGCGAGGTGCGGAGGTCAACCCCGAGAAGAATCCCGTTCTCCGGTTTGCCCGGCGGTTGCTGCCGGTAACCCCGGACTACAAAGGCGGAAAATTCTTCGTACGCGAGAAGAGCTTGTGCGCGACACCGCTGCTGCTGGTGCTCCTGGTGATCGAGACGACGGATGTGATTTTTGCGGTGGATTCGATTCCGGCGGTGCTCGCGATTACGTTGAATACTTTCGTGGTTTATACCTCGAACATTTTTGCCGTGCTGGGCCTCCGGTCACTGTTTTTCGCATTGGCTTCGCTGATGGACGTTTTTGAATATCTGCACTACGGAATTTCATGCGTGCTGTTGTTTGTGGGAACGAAGATGCTGTTGTCGCATTATCGTCCGATCCGCACAAATGTTTCACTAACGGTGATTGCGGGGATATTGCTGGTGACGGTGGTGGCTTCGGCGTTACATCGCGACGGGCCGCGAGAGAGTTCGTGAGTCAAAATCCTGGAAAGTCAAAAGCCACGCTGTATCCAGGAATTCTGCATCGTTGTGTGGCGAATCCGGTGGGGTAGTGGGCTTTGTCGAGCAAAAGGAAAAGCTCTTACCGCAGAGAACGCAGAGAAGAGCCGCAGAGAGCGCTGAGCACCAAAACCGCCAGAAACACAACTCACGCGGAAATCATCGCGATGCGGCTGCTTGCTATCATGTTCGTCAATGATTCGTATTCCGGTTAAGACCGCATCGCACAGTTACGACGCCGTGATCGAGCAAGGTTTGCTCGCGCATAGCGGTGAAATCCTGCGCGAAGTATTGGGTGGAGCGCCGCCGCTATTTGTGGTCACGGTTGCAGCGGTGCGGCGGCGGTGGGGAAAAGTGCTGCTGCGGTCGCTGGCTGCCGCGGGTTTCGAGTCGAAGCTGGTTGAGATGCGCGAGGGGGAACGCTTCAAGCGGCTGTCGAGCCTGGAACAGATGGCGGAAGATCTGCTGAGATTGGGCGCTGACCGCAAGGCCGTGGTAGTTGCATTCGGCGGAGGCGTGGTTGGCGATGTGGCGGGAATGCTGGCCTCCGTTTATATGCGCGGCGTGAAGCTGGTGCAGGTGCCGACCACGGTGCAGGCGCAGCTGGATGCGGCGATCGGGGGCAAGACCGGGGTGAACCTGAAGTCTGGGAAGAACCTACTGGGAACGTTTTATCAACCGGAGATTGTGCTGATCGATCCCGCGGTGCTGGAGACGTTGCCGGAGCGCGAATTCCGCGCCGGCATGTATGAGGCGTTGAAGTGCGGAGTGATTGGCAACGCGGAGTTGTTTGCGCGGCTCGAAAAATGCTCGATCAAGAAATTGAGAAAGGATCGAGAGCTGGTGACGTGGGCGATTGCGGAATCGGTGAAGCTGAAAGCGGAAGTTGTCTCGGCAGATGAAAAAGAAAGTGGATTGCGGCGCGTGCTGAATTTTGGGCACACCCTCGGCCATGCGCTCGAGGCTGCGACGGCGTACCGTCATTTTCTGCATGGTGAAGCAGTAGCGTGGGGAATGATTGCGGCGGCGAAGATTGCTGAACGGATTGGATTCTCTGGCAACGGGACATTCGGACGAATCCGTGATGCGAGCCTGGCATGGGGTGAACTGCCGAATGTGGCGGTGCAGAATGCGAAAGCCATGGAGTTGATGAAGTCTGACAAAAAGACGGAAGCGGGCGTTCTGAATTTTGTGCTGCCGAAAGAGATTGGCAAGGTCGAAGTTGTCAACAATGTGCCGGAGCAAGCTGTGGCAGCGGGCCTCTCGGAAATCCGGCGGCTTTCGCGGGCGTGAAACGGATGACGGCGAACACCACAATTCGCGGCGCGGCCCCGGCGGGAGCTTCTGATCGCGAGTCGGCGGCGCGGGCCATTCGAGAAATGTTTACGGCCATTGCGCCGCGCTACGACCTGCTCAATCATCTTCTCTCGGCGAACGTAGATAAGCTGTGGTGGCGTCGCACGGCTGGAGTTTTCGCGCATGTCCTTTCGCGTCCGGATGCGCGCGTGCTCGACCTGTGTTGCGGCACAGGCGATATGGCGTTTGCGCTGCGGCGGCGCGGGAGACGGGCAGAAATCACCGGCGCGGATTTTTCGCACACGATGCTGGCGCTGGCGGCAAAAAAAAGTTCGCCAGAGCAGCGAATGAAATGGATTGAGGCGGATGCGCTGCAATTGCCGTTTCCCGATGAGAGCTTCGACCTGGTCACGTCGGCGTTCGGATTTCGCAATCTTGCGGATTACGAAGCCGGCCTTCGTGAAATTCAGCGCGTGCTTCGGCCTGGCGCAGAGTTCGGGATTCTCGAATTCAGCGAGCCAAAGGGCATGCTGGGCAAGTTTTACGATGTGTACTTCAAGCGCGTGCTGCCGAAAATCGGAAACATAATTTCGGGAAATAATGGGGCGTATTCGTATCTACCTGCTTCGGTCGCGCGGTTTCCAGAGCCGGAGGAGATGATGTCGCGAGTGCGGGAATTGGGCTTCCGAGACGTTTCGTGGACGGCTTACACGTTTGGTATTGCGGGGCTGTATCGGGGGACTAAGGGTTAAGCAGACCAATTAAAACTTATCCACAGCGACTAAATTTCAACCACAGGGACTAAACCTCAACCACAGAGGGCACAGGGAGCACAGAGGAACGCCACAGAGGAACGGAACGTACCTTCGAGTCACTTCGTGCCCTTCGTGATCGATTTCTTGGGCATTATTCCAAAAATTCTAACCACGAAGGACACAAAGGAATCGCATGGAATTTCTTGCTTCACGAAACTTTAACCTTCTCTGCCGAGACAGCTTGTTCCTTTACCTCAGGTTTGCGAAAGCATTCTGAGAACGCGTCGGCGATCGGAAAGCGGATCACGTTCTCGTACTCGTAGCCGAGAAACGCCTGCAACCGAGACGTGTCCATCACCGTGTCTGAGGTCATGTATGAAGCGACATCGGGTGGAATGGTTGAGAGCTTGATCGCCCAGAGGAATTTCAGCACCAGCCCGAACAGTTTTTCAGTCGGTACGCGAACCAGCTTTGCGTTGGCCAATCGAATGCACTGGTCATAGGTCAGGGTGCCACCGCGTCCAGCCACGTTAAGGATGGTCAGGCGCTGCGATTCGGGTTCGGTCTTGTGCAAGATGAAGGTGATGAGGCGCGCCACGTCCTCGATGTGCACGAACTGCACGCGATGGTGGAGATACTTGTCGCCAGTGGGCAGCATGCAGGGAAGACGGGTGCCGCTCTCACGCATTTTCGCTGCGCGCTTGCTGGTTCCTCCCGGGACGCCGCGAAATGCTTCCATAAAATAATTCTGAATGTCGGAAGCCGCGAAGATGTGCGGGCGCAGGATGTATACACTGCAGCCACGCAGGGCCGGGGCGCGCTGCTGGACAACTTTGTCCGACTCCATTTTGTGCACGCCATAGATGTAGGTGTGCGCGGCGAGTGAAGTGTCCTCAGTGGCAGGAGTTGAGAGATTGGGACCGTAGGCGGAAACGCTGCTAATAAAGATAAACTTCTCCACCATGGGCCATTCGCGGTTGGCCTCCGTCACCGCTTCCATCACCCGGGCGGTGCCCGCCACGTTCACCTGCCACATGCGGTCACGGTCCAGAATGCCGGTACGCACGGCATCCATGACGAATGCCAGATGTATCACCGCAACCGGTCGAACTTCGCGCAGCAGCGACAGAAATTCCTGGCAGGAGGATTCGACACTGAGATCCATCTGAACGAATTTCAGCGGGAACTCGGTCTTGGGCGCGCGGAAATCCACCCCCACTACGCGAAAACCTGAAAGCATCGGCAGCAGGCGCTGGCCGAGGTTCCCGGAAATTCCCGTCACCACAATCGACGGTAGTGCATCTGCCATTTACTTCTTACCAGGGGCAGGTTGCGATGGCGCTCCTTGTGCCGCTGGTCCTTCTCCCGGCTTCCGCAATGAAGGTGGCGCCGGTGTGGCAAAGTAAGCTTCGTCAAACGTAGCCTTGGTAGATTTCTGCAACGATTCGAATGAAGTCCTGATGTTCTGGCCTTCAAGCGTGCGTTTGATTTCTTCGTGAACACTGGAGAGCGGCAGGTCGGTAACTTGGCTGACCTTGTAAATGCGGTATCCAGTTTGATCTCCGAACACCTGCGAAACTTCGCCGGTTTTCAGATCGAAAATCGAGGCGTCGCTCGGCGGAATACTGGTTTTACGCATGTTGTCCATCTTCACGCTGGTTTCTTTCATCTTGCTCCCGGCAAAATCGTAGGCATCCCGCTGGAGCTTCGCGAAGTCCTCGCCAGAGGCGGCGCGCTCGTGCAATTGGTCGGCTTCCGCCTTCATCTCTGGTTCTGAAGCTGCGCGTTTGGTTTGCGCTGCGGCAATGTCATCGGGCTTTTCGTCGGTAACATCGATTTGCTTCTGCTTAGGGATGAAAATGCGCTCAAAGCTAATGCTCTTGTAATCGGCTGCGTGCTGTTGGTAGTAGGAGCTGATCTGGTCGTCAGAGACATCAGTCGCGTCCTTCTGCATTTTTCTTTGCGCTTCCTGTGCCAGCGTCTGCAGACGGGCGAGCTGCATTTGCTCGTCAAATTCCGGAGATTTATCCAGGCCTAATTGCTGCGCCTTGTTCGCAAGTACGAGGACAGTTACGTAGCGCGTTGCCAATTGCTTCTTTTGCGCAGGAGACATATTGGGCTGCAACGTATCGACGATCTTCTCGAACTGGGCCTTGGTAATAACGGTTGAGCAGGTTGCCGTCGAAGTGGCGGCCGCGGATTTGTCACAGACGCCCTGAATGGTGATGACCGGAGTGTCCGGCGCTATGGGCGTGTTTGGCACCAACTCATTCGGATCGGCTGTGCGAGCCTTCAGTACAGGCGCCGAGGTTGTGGTCTGGCTCACCGCCGCGCCCGCCAGCAGCAGAAGACAGACGGCTCCGTTAATAATGCTCTTCAAAAGAACCTCCAGGGAATGTGAAAGGGATTACACAGAATCCTAGCACAGTTGGGGGCAATGAACACGGTGTCGGGCGCTTGGCGGAAGCACTCCGCAAAGCGATAATTCTGATATGTCCGGCTTACCCACAGCATTCAGCTCGGAGGCGATGCGCTCAGAGAAGCGAACTGCAGCCGCGAATTCGCTATTTGCCGCTCTGGGGATTACCGGGCTGAAGATTTTCGTCGGGATCACGACCGGCAGCCTGGGCATTTTGTCCGAAGCCGCGCATTCGGCGCTGGACCTAATCGCCGCCACCATCACACTGTTTTCCGTCCGCGTATCTGACAAACCAGCCGATGCCGACCATCAGTATGGTCATGGCAAGTTCGAAAACTTTTCTGCGTTCATCGAAACCGGCCTGCTGCTCGCCACATGCGGCGTGATTATTTATGAAGCCGTCAAGCGCCTCTTTTTTCATCACGTGGTAATTGAGCCTAGCCTGGCCGCATTTCTGACTTTATTTTTCTCGATGGCTGTTGACTTCTGGCGTTCGCGGGCATTGGGAACAATTGCCGCCAAATACGATAGTCAGGCCTTACAGGCGGATGCGCTGCATTTTTCGACTGATATTTGGTCGAGCGGCGTGGTTGCTCTCGGCTTGGGCCTCGTGCTTCTGGGCAGAAGAATTCATGCCGGCTGGCTGACTGATGCCGACCCGATTGCGGCGCTATTTGTAGCCGGGGTGATCATCTTTGTCAGCACCCGCTTGGCTCGGCGCACCATTGATGCGCTTCTTGACGCCGCACCACCTGGAGCTCGCAGCAAAATCATTAATGCCGTCGCGAACATCGAAGGCCTACTCGAAGTTGACCGTGTGCGCATTCGCCGCGCCGGCAATCGCTATTTCGCGGATGTATCGGTCGGGCTGGCGCGGAACGTTACCTTCCAGCGATCAGGCCAGCTTGCGGATGAGGTCAGCGACACGGTGCGCCGCATTCTGCCGAACACGGATGTTGTGGTCCATCCGATTCCGCGTGCGACTTCGGCTGAAAACATTTTTGATCGCGTCCGGGCGGTAGCCACTCGTCACAATTTGAACGTCCACGACGTCAGCGTTCAGGACCTTCACGGCGAATTGCACGTTGAGCAACACCTGGAGTTAGACGAAAATCTGCCGTTGAAAGAAGCGCACGACCGCGTAAGCACGATGGAATCGGAAATTCGCGAAGAGGTCCCGGAGATTGCCTCGATTCTGACCCACATTGAAAGCGAACCGTCGACGATAGAAGCCGGTGAGCAGATCACGCGCGATGGATATTTAGAAGAGCGCCTGAAAAGGGTTTCAGAAGAATTTCCCGACATTCTCGACACACACGATATCGAAGTGAAACGAGTAGGAGGGAAGGTGTACATTTCCTGCCATTGCACCTTTCCTGACAGCATGCCGCTCTCACGTGTGCACGATCTTTCGACGGCGCTTGAGACCCGTTTCAAGCGGGAGGCGCCGGAGCTGTTTCGCGTGTTAATCCATCCCGAACCAAAAACTGACAACCGGAGGTGAGCAATGATTCGAGCATCCGCGAAGTGGGCGGGGCAAATGCAGTTCGCGGGCACGAGCAATTCAGGCCATTCCGTGCTCATGGACGGTGAGAGCAAAGTCGCGAGCAGCCCGATGGAACTCGTGCTGATCGCCCTATGCGGGTGCACGGCCGCTGATGTGGTAACGATTCTGCAGAAGAAACGCGAGCCGTTGACTGCTCTCGAAGTCACTGTTCACGCCGAAAAAGCTCCCGAACCGCCGCGGGTGTATACGGAACTTAAGCTGCTCTATCACGTTTCAGGCAAGGTGAACCGCAAGTCGGTGGAGGATGCGGTACGCCTTTCCGAAGAAAAATATTGCTCAGTCGCCGCCATGCTGAGCAAGACGGCCCGCATTGCTTACGAAATTCGGCTGGAAACCGAATGACGCAAAGCTCGGGCGCTTCGCCGAAAGCAGATTCCGAAATCCAAAAATCTCCACAGTCATCGATTCGTGGTTTTCTCTACATCGGTACAGCAGCGTTCTTCTGGGGACTCTCGGCCAGCCTCGGCCGGGCGGCGTTTACCGGACGCTTGCTGCCGCACGCCGGAATCCGAAATGTCGATCCACTTATTCTTTCCCAGTGCCGCACAAGCCTTTCTTTTCTAGCCGTCGGCTTGGGGCTTCTGGTGCAGCGCGGATTTAAGCAACTGCTGATTTCGCGCTCTGATTTCGCGAAACTGATTCTGCTGGGACTGGGCGGCGTTGCTGCCTCGAATTATTTTTATTACCTCGCCATTCAAAGAACGAACGTTGCGACTGCGATTATCGTGCAGTACACAGCACCGGTGTGGGTGCTGGTATACATGGTTGCGCGAGGAAGGGAACGCCTGAGTTCTTCTAAAATCGGATCGGTCGTGCTGGCGATCTCCGGGATCGCGCTGGTGATTGGTCTAATCGGGCGCAGCAGATTGCAACTGGATGTGATCGGCATTGCTGCGGCCCTGGGCGCGGCGTTTTCGTTCAGCTATTACAACATCGGCGGGCACGATCTGCTCGCGCGCTGCGACCGCTGGATGGTGTTGCTCTACACGACCTTCTCGGCTTCGCTGTTTTGGATCATTGTGAATCCGCCGAATAAAATCGCCGCGGCCCATTACTCGACGGCTACATGGATTTTTCTCGCGCTATTTTCGTTTCTCTCTGTTCTGCTGCCGTTCACGTTTTACTTTGCGGGACTTGAGCGGCTGGTCCCGACGAAGGCAATCATTGCGAGTTGCTTAGAGCCGGTGTTCTCCATCCTGATTGCGGCAGTTGCTCTGAAGGAAGTGGTCGGGCCGCTGCAGGCGATCGGAATCCTGATGGTGCTCTGCGCGATCGTGCTGGCGCAACGGCGCAGCGCGGATATTGAGCCCATCGCCGGTCCGGTTGACTAGTTTTCGGGAGTTATTGACCAATTCTTTACAAAAAGTGCTGCCTTGGTCACTTTAGTTATCTGCCCCACAATAATAACTTCGACTAGCCTGAGGGTGGAGCTTAAGCATGAAGAAAACTTTTCGTCTGATCGGGCTGCTTTTGTTCGCCCTGCTCGCGGCCGCCCCGTGCTTCGCGCATCACATGGCGGTGGTGGTTGCAAAGCAGAATGGCGTTACCACCATGACATCAGCACAGCTCGGAAAAATTTTCCGTGGTGAAACCAAAAAGTGGCCGGATGGGAAAGACATTCAGCTCGTCCTGCACCGCTCGTCGACAGGAGAGGCGGAGACCCTCGAACATCTAAACAAAATGTCGGCGCAGCAATGGCACAGCTGGGTCGCCGAGCACAAAGATTCGCTGGTATTTGCAGATTCCGATGACGAGGTGTTGAACTACGTCGAGAACACGCAAGGCGCGGTAGGGCTGGTCGAGGTGCATTCGGTAAATGATCACGTGGTCGTGGTCCGGGTGGATGGCAAGCTTCCTATGGAAGACGGTTATTTGCCGCACTAAACTAGTTGCCCAGTTCAGCGGACTTACTCGTTTGGCGCATGAGCTCGAAGTAGTGTTGAGCTTTCCTGATGTCGCGCTGGATCTGCTCGCGCAATTTCTCCACTGAACTGAATTTCATCTCGTCGCGAATCCGCGAAAGAAACGTGAGCTCGATTTTGCTATCCGCCGTAGTCTCCAGCGGATGAAAGTTCAGCAAATGCGTTTCAATCGCGAACGAATCACTGCCGAAGGTGGGCCGGTTCCCAATGTTCGTGACTGAATCGAAGCATTCCTGGCCGACTTGTGTGCGCGTGATGTAAACCCCATTGCGAGGCGCCAGCTCGTCGTAGTGGCTCAGATTAATGGTGGGCACGGTGTACTTGGAGCCATAACCGCGCCCCCGTCCGGGAGTAGATTGAATGCTGAATGGCCGGCCAAGGAGCCAACGCGCGCGCTGAACCTTGCCGGATTGAATGAGTGCGCGTATTCGCGTGCTGGAGACCGATTCGCCGCGCACTCGCATCTCCGGATAAACGAACACTTCAAAGCCAAGTTCGGCGCCAAGTTTCGTCAACAGATTTACGTCGCCGGTGGCTTTGTGGCCGAATCGAAAGTTGAAGCCTTCGTGAATTTCTTTTACGTGCAGCCGTTCACACAGAATATGTTTTACGAATTCCTGCGGGTTGAGCAGGGAAAGATCGCGCGTAAATGGAATCACGACGGCTGCATCGATTCCTGTTTCTTCCAGCAGATGCAGTTTCTCCGGCGTCGGTGTTAGCAACTTAAGTCCCGAATCCGGCCGCAGAATTCGCAT
>DATIYR010000427.1:0-6423 GCA_035517535.1 Terriglobales bacterium | reverse complement strand
ATTCAAGTGGTCGGTGAAGCGCGGGACGCGTCCGAGGCAATCGAGCAAGCGCAGGCGCTCAAGCCGGATGTCGTGCTCATGGACATCGGAATGCCGGGCCTGTCGAGTTTCGAGGCGTCGCGAAGAATTACCCGGGAGCTGCCCGGCCGCCGCGTGATCTTTCTCACCATGTATGAAGATGAGGAATACCTGCTGCAATGTTTGGATGCGGGCGCTTCCGGATACATTCTGAAAGATGCGCCGGCGCCGCGATTGATCGGCGCGGTGCGCGACGTGAATGCCGGCAGAAAGTATTTGAGCCCGCAGGTGCTCGGAAAACTAGTCGACGATTTCCGTTCGCGATCTACCACCGGCATGGCTCGAGGATCGACGCTCACTCCGCGCGAGCGCGAAGTGATCAAGATGCTGGCGGAAGGAAATTCCGTTCGGCAGATCGCCAACATTCTCGGGCTGAGCGTCAAGACAGTCGAAGCTCACAAGTTCAACCTGATGCGCAAGCTGAACATCCACAACAAGGCGCAACTGGTCACCTATGCGATCCAGAAAAAAATTGTGAAGATGCCCGCCGGAGCCTGAACCCAACCTCTTCGCCACGGATCACGCGGATCAACAGGGATTGAAGAACCAATCGCAGTTCACGATCGGGCGATCGGGCGATTTCAATCCGAAACTTTTTTTGGGCCGAGGATCAACAGGGACTAAAACCAAAGCTTTTAACCGCAGAGTTCGCTGAGATTGCGCTGAGAGCGCAGAGAAAAACAACTTCTTCCATTTAGTTCTTGCGGTGAAGAACGTTCGCGATTTCAGATCACCCGATGAGCGAATCACCAGATCACTCGATCAACAATGATCCGATCACGTGATTCGTGGTTCCCTACTAATAACTCGCTCAAAATGCAAGAAATATGTTGACAACGGAGATGATAGACCGCAATATCTGAATTCAGTGATGCTGCCGATAGCAATGTCGGCAGAGATCGATGGGTAAATGTTTCCTGTGTAACGAGGGAAAATCGTTCAGGAGGGAATGATGCCAGCAAAGAAAAAGGCAGCAAAAAAGAAGAAACACTAAGTACGTGAGTAAACTCACGAAAGAGTTTTGTAAGCCTCTCGACGAAATCTCGAGAGGTTTTTTCTTTTAGGCGCAGGTTATAGTTGTCGGGAGCAACGGATCGTGCTAGAAACGCAGTAGCGGCGGGTTCTTCTCTGGACGAGACGGCCGCCGGGCGGAATACATGAGTGTGGCCAAGTTGAAAACCAAACCTGCTCGATCAAACGAGATTGTTGTCCCCGACAAACTGTACTTCCGGATTGGCGAAGTTTCCCGGCTCTGCCGCTTGCCGGCATACGTTCTTCGCTTCTGGGAAACGGAGTTTCCCCAACTCAAACCGGTGAAGAGCAACACCGGGCAGCGAATGTATCGCCGGAAAGACGTCGAGGCTGTGCTGCGTATCAAGAAGCTTCTATATGAAGAAGGTTTCACCATCGCCGGCGCGCGCCAGCAACTTCGTTCCGAGGGAAAACCAGAGAAGAACCAGGTGCCGCTGCCTTTTCCAAGCCATTCCAGCGCAGACCTGATACGCATCCGCAGCGGACTGCAGGAAATTCTGGGGATGCTCGGTGCCCGGCACTGACGTCTGACGTTCAACCCAGCTTTCGAAGCGCACTTACCGTAGTGTTCAGATCGCCTGCTTGAAAGAGGCGAATGCCTGCTATCCCCTTTGCACCGGCGTTCTCACAATCGCGCGCATTCGCCAGATTAATTCCGCCCAGAGCGAGAACCGGAATTCGGTGTTGGCAAACCGCGCGAAGTCGCGCAGTTCCCCGTGCTGGTTCGGCAGAGCCGCTTTTCTCGAAGACCGGTCCGAATACGACGAAATCGGCACCTGCATTCTGCGCCACTACGACCTCGGATTCGCTGTGGCACGAGACGGCGACAATCGGCTGCCGACTCGCACCAGAGAGCTTCCAGATCTTTCGTACATCTACTGGCGAAATGTCGGTTGAGGTGAGGTGCACTCCATCAGCACCCGCTGCGAGCGCAACGTCGGTTCGCGAGTTGATCAGAAGGCGCGTGCTGGTGCGGGATTCATGCAGCACGTGCGCGGCTTCTGTTGCCAACAATTCCAATTCGCGCGCAGGAAGGTCTTTTTCGCGCAATTGCACATAGTCGATGCCGGCGCGCGCCGCCTGGGAAATTCTTTCGAGCAACCCTCTGCGGCGTTGATCTTCCTTACCCGGGAACTGCCGGCGGTCAGTAATGTAGTAAAGGAGCAAGGGCGTGATTCGTTTCCAGAGGTGACGATGTGAATCGCTCGCAAGCTGAGGCTAGCATGATCCCGGGCTACTCGTAGTCGATTGCGCGACGAATTCCGAGCTCCCCTGACTTGCTCTTCCCCGCTCGTCCTGATAGAAAATGTAAATACTTGATTCCAGGTTTCAGATCGCGGTTTGGTTGCCTCGATTCTGCCGCGCGGCCTCTCGTTCCTAAGCGTTGAGCGACGGTCGCATATGCTCCGCTGAACACGCACAAAGCGGCGAAACTTTATCTGACCGCCTGAGTTCATATTCGCGTACAACGCGTTGGAGTTTTCGATTCGGATTTCCGCAGAGACAAAATGCTGACAAAACGGCTAAGACTGCTTTTGGTTGGGCTTCTTATATCTGGAATTCTGGCCTGGAACGGCTGCTTTAATTCTTCCTCATCCTCGCTGGCGGCAAACACAAGCCTCATGTGGGTTGCGACGCAAGGCGACCAGATGGTCCGCTCGTTCACCATTAGCCAGGAAAACGGGCAGATCTATCCCATCGGGAACAACGGCAACCCGGTGGCGACCGGGATTGGTCCCATGCAGATGGTCGCCACAGCCGATGGAAAAACAATCTTCATGGCGAATGCGGGCGGTACGGTCACCGCGTATACCATCGGCGGCGATGGCAGTCTTACGGCCGCAGGCAATCCGGTCAGCGCGGGACAAAGGCCGGTTGCGCTGGCGTTGGATCCCGCCGGGAAATTTCTCTTCGTGGCGAACCAGGGAACGGCAAGCGACGTCACGTCAGGCACCATTTCCGTTTTCTCAGTTTCTGGTTCCAGCTTGAATGAAGTGCCCGGCAGTCCTTTTTCGACGGAGATTTCAGGTGATGTGACCGGATCAGGACCGAGCGCCGTTGCAGTTTCTCCCGTGGGCAATTATGTGTACGTAGCCAACCAGTTCAACAACACGGTTCTGAGCTTCTCATTCGATTCCTCTGGTTCACTCGCATTGGTCGGCAGCTACAGCGCTGGGGTTGCCCCGGCGAGTCTCGCCTTTTCCCGCTGCGCTGGGATTACCGCAACTACCGCGGCCGGCACTTGCCCGGTAGCCGACGGTGACAATCTTTTTGTGGCCAATTCGGGTTCAAACACGGTGAGCATTTTTTCCGCGTGCATTCAAGTTTCAGCGATTTGTAATGTTCCGAGCGGAAGTTTGACCCAGATTGTAACCGGCTCTCTCATTCCCGCAGGAACAGCGCCGGCGGGCATCGTTGTCAATCCGGGCTGGAATTATGTTTATGTTGTGAACCAGGGGTCGAGCGATGTCTCGGAATATTCGTACAACCCCGCCAGTGGAACTTTGACTTCAATCGGCACTGGCTCGTGCGGGAATTTGGCTTTCGCCGGCAGCATTACCAGCAACGTGATAAACACGACCAGCACATTCAACTGGGTGGTGGTTACGAACAACGGCGCGGCTAGCCTGTCGGTATTTCGCGTAGCCGCGGCGGATGGCAAACTGAACGCCTTGAGCTCCGGGCAATACTCAGTTGAGGGCCAGCCTTCGGCGGTCTTGTTAAGATGAATCAGAGTCGACAGTCGCGCAATCGCGATACATAACTCGGGACTGCGCTAGTTCCAGAGCCTTCGGCCCGAAAGCCTGTAAATACCAACACTAATTCCAGCAATCGCGAAGATGCCGTGGAATACACAATGGCGCGTCCGGCCATAAGGATAAATATCGAATAGCGCGGCGATGCAGTTAATTGCAAACGGCAGCACAAGGAGTGTACATAGCTGTATTTTTGAAGCTCCGCCTGAGCCCAGCGGCTTACCAACGCAACTTCGCTAGAACTCGTTTTCGCGATCCAATTCGCGCCCGCTCCGTCCGGCTCCGAACAAATATGAGGTGAGCAGAGCCAGCAGCGCCGCAGACATGGCGAACTTCAGTGCTACTGGCAGGCCGGTGGGCGAAACGAACGCCTCGACTGTTCCCGCGATGATCAGCAGCGGCACCGTACCGAGCACCAGGATGGTCGCTTCGCGGCCGGCAAGCGCGAGAGATTCTTTTCGCGGGAGCACTCCCGGGAACAACAGACCACGAGCGATCATCAGGCCCCCGCCTCCGGCAAGAAAAATGGACGGCAGTTCCAACGCGCCGTGTGGGGCAACGAAGCTCCACAAACTCAGGCTCATCCCGGCGAGGGCGCAAGCGGTGCCGATCACGCCCATCAGCAAGCCGTTGAAGAACATCATGTAAATGGTGCCCAGGCCGGCGGTGATTCCGGTCGCGTAGGCCATGAAGCCGACGGTCATGTTGTTGGTCATGATGCGGCTGGAAGCGAGCGGCTTTACGCCGATGATCGAATGCGTCCACATTTCTTTGCGCTGGATGGTTTGCACCATCTGAGGGCCTATGATCTGCAGTTCGAAGTCAGGGTCCTGCAGAGTAAGCGCCGTGCCGATAAATCCGCCTACTATAAAGATCGCGAACGCCAGAGCGCAGTACTTCAGATTGCGGCGGAAGACGCGCGGATACTCGTGACGAAAGAATGCCAGAATCGCACCGGGACTCGCGCGATGCCCCGCGTAAATGATATTGTGGGCGCGCGCCATCAGTTGATTGAGATAGCGGGCGAAATGGACGGAGCTGGAATCTTGCCGGATGGCGGCGAGATCGGCGGCAGTCTGGCGATATAAAAGGCTTAGTTCCTGCAACTCCTCGTGACTGAGCCCTTTGAGCCCGGAACTGCTGCTTGTGATCAGCGATTCCAGCTGTTGCCAGTAAGGTTTGCGCTTCTCAATCCATTTTGTGGAGATCACCTGTGCAGTCCCTCGACCGGCTGGATATCGCAACTCCCGAACAAATTGAGCTGGAACTGCCGCTCGCCGGCATTGGTAGCCGCTTCCTGGCAGTGACGATTGACAGTTTACTGCAAGGCGTCTGCGTGCTGGCTCTCATTATTATTGGCGTTTTCGCGTCGGCCAGTTACAACCAGCTCATCGGAAGTGCGGGAAGATTTTTCTCGCAAACAGTTGGCGCGATCACATTGATCGTAGTGCCGTTCTGTTTGTACTGGGGATACTTCGCCTTGTTCGAAATCTGGTGGCAGGGGAGAACGCCGGGCAAGCGGGTGGCCGGGATTCGTGTCATACACCAGAGCGGAAGGCCAATGACCGCCATTGAGTGTATTGGGAGAAATCTGATGCGCGGCATCGACATCCTTCCCGGTTTTTATGCGGTTGGACTGATCACGATGATGTGCAACGCGCAGAACCGGCGCCTGGGAGACTACGTCGCGGGCACAATCGTAGTTCACGATAAAGCATTAGAAACCGTGACTCCGAGCTGGGGCGAGAGCACCTCGAAGGAACCGGTGCAGCCGGAACTGCACAAGCTTTCGGCCGACGATCTCGTGCTGATCGAGACTTATCTCAACCGGCGCTACGAGATCGATCCGGTAGTCCGAACCACGACTGCCCAGCGTATCGTTGCCTTTATTGCCGAGAAAACGGGCGTGCTAAAACCAGCCGAGCAGCGGGATGACGACTACCTTGAGGCAATCGCCCGGCAACTGCGTGACAGCGCGGCATTCCGGCAAACGCCTTAGCTCGTCCCAATTTGTACCTATGCGGCGAATTTTCTTGAGCTGGCACGGGCGCGGTGGTAACATCCCGCCAATTTGAACGCCGGAGGCTGCCATGGTCACCGTTCTGCGCCCGCTCTCGACCAGTGAATTGCTGGACCGCACGTTTCATCTTTACCGAAACAATTTCTTGTTATTCGTGGGGATTGCCGCCATACCACAATTGTTCGTGTTGGCTCTGCAGCTCGTAGGCGCGGGCTTGATCTTCAGGGGCGCTTTCATCGGCTACGGGCTTATGGCGCTGCTGACCGCACTTCTCAGTTATATCGCGATCGAGATTTCGCAGGCGGCCACGGTCATGGCGGTTTCGAATGTACATCTGGATCAGCCGGTCACCATCGCGTCGGCATTCTCGCAAGCAAAAAGCAGCATCGGGCGCGTCATCGGGATCACCTTTTTGGTCGGTCTTGCAGTCGGCGTTGCCACCATATTCTTCATCATCCCTGGAATTTATGTGGCGGTGATGTGGTCCATGGCGATTCCCGTCACTATGCTCGAAGGCGGTGGGGTGAGTTTCAGCAC
>DATIYR010000426.1:0-8929 GCA_035517535.1 Terriglobales bacterium | reverse complement strand
CAGGACACTTCGTGTGTCGATCTTAGGCGTGGATACGGTCGCGGCATCGAACCACCCCGACCCCGGAGTGATTCGCGGAATTATTGAGCGCTCGCGAAAGCTTGCATCTCCCTTCGGCGGACCATCGCTGTTGCGGCGCTTTTACAAGCACGTCCCGATTGCCAGCCTGGGGTGGGGGATTTTTCGTTTGAACCCGATGAGCGCGCAATCGTCGGATGAAATTCCGCTTTCGCTTTCAAGTCCCGCGACCGTGGTGGCTTCAGTGCGCTATTTGCGCGCCGTACATTTTCGCGCCGAGGCGTACACGCGCGACTCCCAGGCCGCGCAACAGTTGGCAACCCAGGTCGGAACCTTTCTTTCGATTTTTCATTCCGCCGAAGTGTCGGTTGCCGGGGAAACGCCTGATCCCGACGTGAAGAAGGCGCTGGATAGTCTGAAGGTGGAGCAGAAAGACGATCGCGCGATCCTGACCGCGACTCTCCCAACAGAGCTCTTGCGCAAAATTGTGGCCGAAGCTCCGAAGGAGGTCGGTCCTGCGTCGCCGCCGGTGAAGAAGTAATTCGTGGTTCGCGGCTCGGTTCTCGTGTCTCGGTTCTCGTGTCTCGTGGCTCGTGTCTCGTGGCTCGTGGCTCGTGGATTCGTGCTTCGCGTTTCGTGTTTCGTGTTTCGTGATTCGTGGTTCGTGGTTCGGTACTCATGATTCGGCAACCAGCCCTTAGCCTCCGAGGTCGGTCACACGAATGCAGATTTGCCACGTGACAGCCAGCCAATCACGAACCACGAACCCGGGCCACTAACCACTGATCACCAGTCACGAGTCACGAGTCACGAGTCACGAGTGACGAGCCACGAGTCACTAACCACCAGCCACTGTCCACTCGATCACTGACTGTTCGCGGACATTCGGCCAATACTGAACAGGTACAATAACTGCAAATGGCAAATCCGACTCCCATCGCCGCGTTTGTTGCGGGGATCGTTTCATTTCTCTCGCCATGCGTTTTGCCGCTGGTGCCTGGATATGTGTCATTGATCTCCGGAGTTGGAGTTGAAGAGTTGAAAGAGCAGAACACGGCCCTGCTCGGCAAAGTCATGCTGAATTCCATCGCATTCGTAATTGGGTTCAGCATCGTATTTGTTACGCTTGGCGCGCTCTCAACCGAAGTGGGCCAGCTTGCCGCGCAATATAAGTCCGTGCTGGCGCAGATCGCCGGTGTGGTTATCATTGTCTTCGGACTGCACCTCACCGGAATTTACAAAATCAAGCTGCTGTACTCGGATGCGCGCCTGCACAATGTGAAGGGCGGCGCTACCGCCTGGGGCGCATTCGTGATCGGGTTCGCATTTGCCTTCGGCTGGACGCCCTGCGTCGGCCCCATTCTTTCTGCGATACTTTACTTAGCAGCCGCGCAAAATTCAGTTAGCAAGGGGATCTTTCTGCTTTCGATCTATTCCCTGGGATTGGCGGTACCGTTCCTGCTGACTTCTCTCGGGATTGAGCGGTTTCTCAATTTTTATGGGCGCTTTCGCCGTCACATGCACGCCATCGAAGTCGGCAGCGGGGGCCTGTTGATTGCGCTCGGGGTCCTGCTGGTATTCGGGAGATTCACCCTGCTGTCGCACTATCTCTCGTTTCTCAACCGTTTCACCTTGTAAAGGAGTTTTGTGAGTACACCGGAAATACACAGCGAATCGCACGGGCCCCAGGAACCAAAAGCCGAACCGAATAGACCCAATATTCCAGGCCCGATCGCGGTTGAACGTCGGCCGGAGCCTTCGAAGCACTCGGGGCGCCGCGATCCGGTCATTTTGATCGTGGTCGCAATGGTGATTTCGATCATGTTGGTGTTCGGGATTCAACGCGCCCACAAGGCGCGGATAACCACCACCGCGGGAAAATTGCAGGGTCATCTGGCGCCCGATTTCACCCTCAACACCCCCGATGGCAGAACCATGAAGCTCTCCGATTTTCGCGGCAAGGCGGTGCTGCTGAATTTCTGGGCCACGTGGTGCGAGCCCTGTAAAGTGGAAATGCCATGGTTCGTCGATTTGCAAAATAAATACGGCCCCCAGGGGTTGCAGATTTTAGGTGTTGCCATGGACGATGCCAGCCCCGGAGAAATTCAGTCGTTTGCGCGCAAGCTCGGCGTAAACTACCCGGTGCTGCTCGGCAAAGAAGACGTTGGCACAGAATACGGCGGGCTTGAATACTTGCCTTCCACGTTCTACATCGACCGCAGCGGCAAGATTGTGGACCATATTTTTGGCCTCGTGAGCCGCTCCGAAATCGAAACTGATATTCAAAAAGCTCTCGGCCAGCAGGTTGCAAGCAAGTGAAACTCAGAACCATTGCTGCTTGTGCTGCGCTGCTTGTCTCAACCGCGGCCATGGCGCAAGAGCTTGCGCACAGCCCTCATCGCGTGAGCCTGGAGCCGCCGGAGATCACAACCATTGACCGCGGACATCCGGGCACGGTCGAACTGCAGTTCCGCGTGGCGCGCGGCTTTCATATCAATTCCAACCAGCCCAAGCAGGAATATCTAAAGAAGACCGAACTGCATCTCGACGCGCCGACCGATATTGTGATCGGCAGAATTACTTATCCCGACGGCGAGGATCGCAGCTTCCCGTTTGCGCCCAATGACAAGCTCAACGTTTATTCCGGGGATTTCGCGGTTGACGTCGTCGTGCGGCCGCTCAGTACGGTCCTGCCCACTAAGTATGCAGTGCACGGATATTTGAAGTATCAGGCCTGCGACAACGCCGCCTGCTATCCGCCCAAGCAGTTGCCGGTCAGCTTTGAAGTTAAAATCGTGAAGGACCGCACGCAACATAGAAGAAATCCGGCCCAGAGCCCGCACGTGCACAGCTGATTTCCTCTTGCGCGCACAAGCCAGAGCGCGTAAACATCATCACAGATCGGGTTACCGCCCTTATGCTTTCGACCGTTAATTCCCGTACTGGCAAAAAACTTTCAGCCGCCACGCTCAAAATGCGCTTGCTAAAACGCCTGCGCTGCACCTTGAAATACGAGAAGACTGCTTGGGCATCGGGAGCGAAGCTGGTTGCCGGCGTTGATGAAGTTGGCCGCGGTTCGCTGTTTGGACCGGTTGTAGCGGCCGCGGTCGTGCTCGATCCCTGCTACAGAATTCGCGGCCTGCGCGATTCGAAGCTGTTACTGGCCGAACGGCGTGAAGTGCTTGCTGAGCGAATTCGCGCGCATGCCGTGGCATGGGCGATCGCAGCGGTTGATGCTGCGCGGATCGATCAGATCAACATCTACCACGCCTCACGCCTCGCCATGCACGAAGCGGTCTCGCAGCTGACGCCTGCCGCCGACTACTTACTGATCGACGCCATGCGGCTCGATCTCGAATTACCGCAGCAGGCAATCATTCATGGCGACGCCCTTTCGGCATCCATCGCCGCCGCATCGATTCTGGCAAAAGTTCACCGCGATCACATAATCGCCGAATGGGACCCGGTCTTCCCTATCTACGGCCTGCGCTCCAACAAGGGCTACAGCACGCCGAAGCACCTGGCCGCATTACGCGAACATGGGCCCTCGCCCCTCCACCGGCAATCATTTGCGCCTGTATGGAATGCTCCAGTCCCACAGGAGATGCTGGAATTCATGCTGCAAGATCAAGATAGCCCTCCAGCCATGCAAAGCGCCTGATCACCCGCGCTGGCCTCGCTGATTACGCGCTCGCAGCCGCCGCTTTTTCTTCCTCAGTAATCGCTAATTTTTCCTTCATATGCCGCGCCAGTTCCTCGATTCCTTGCAACCGCGCCCTTATAGACTCGCTAAGGCCTGCTTCATTCAGCGCTACCCCGCACGAAAGTAGCAACGCGGTCACATCGTCTTTCAATTCCTCGCGCAGCGCCTGGCGCGCGCTGTGACGGGCCAGAACCGTTTCCAGTCCACGCCGCGACAATGCCGCGCGCAACTCACGCAGAATTCTCTCCACTCCGCTGATGCCGAAATTCACAAATACCGGCACTGCCATTCCCAGATGATCAAAAACCACGCTGGTCGGCTCCGGCTCCGCTTCTGTAATCCATTGGTCGACCACGACCGCGGAATATTCCCTCGACCGCAGGCTTTCAACGCCTTCGTGAAGGCTGGTTGCTACCTGCACCGGTTCTTGCATGGCATGTTCGATTGAGCGGGCGCACTCCGCGGCTTTAGCGGAGTTCCAAATAATGAGGATCATGCAATTTCCTGTTGCAAGTCCCCCGCCAGAATTCATCGACGGCAAACACAGGAGTAGCAGGCGATCAGCTTCCGCCAAAGGCACCGCTTCGGGAAAACCGTTCCAAACCGGTCACAATTCCGCGCCGTATTCCTTCAGCTTGCGATAAAGAGTGGTCTTGCCAATCCCCAGCATCTTCGCTGCCATCAGCTTGTCGCCATTCAACTGGGCGATTGCGCTCAAAATCGTTTGTTTTTCCAGATCGACCAACGGCAAGATCCTGGTTTCAGGAGCTTCTGGCGTAAAACGCGCCGGCGCACCCGTGATCGAGCTGGGCAAATCGACCACATGGATCACAGCTCCAGAGGTGATGGCGCAGCAGCGCTCCAGGCAGTTCTCCAATTCGCGCACATTCCCCGGCCAATCGTAAGCCAGCAATGCTCGCATGGCTTCATCGCTGAGTTCGAGAGTACGTCCGGAAGTTTGCGACAGGCGTTCGAGAATGTGCCCTGCCAGCAGGGGAATGTCCTGCCTCCGCTCGCGCAGCGGCGGAATGCGCAAGGTCAGCACGTTCAAACGAAAGTAGAGATCGCGACGAAACGAGCCATGCGCAACGCCTTGCTCAAGGTCGCGATTGGTCGCCGCCAGAACGCGCACGTTTATGGGAACCGTTTTGGTACTGCCCACGGGACGAATTTCCTTTTCCTGCAAGGCGCGCAACATCTTTGCCTGCAGGTCGACTGGGAGCTCCCCCACCTCGTCCAAAAAAATCGTTCCACCCTCGGCAATGGCCAGCAGACCCGCCTTCGATTGCATCGCTCCCGTGAACGCCCCTTTCACGTAACCGAAAAGCTCGCTCTCGATCAGCGTCGGTACCAGCGAGCCGCAATCGACGGGAATGAACGGCTTGTCACGATATGGCCCGGAATAATGAATCGCCCTCGCCACCATTTCCTTCCCGGTTCCGCTCTCGCCGAGTATCAAAACGGGATGCGCGCTGTGCGCGGCCTTCGCAATGATTCGATATAGCTTATCCATTTCGGGTGCGCGCCCGATAATGCTGCCGAATCCCTGCTTCGATTTGATCTTTTCGCGCAGCATGCGGTTTTCTGTCTTCAGCTTCAGGTGGCCGGCCACCCGCTCCAGCAACATTTTTAGTTCCTCAAGGCTGAACGGCTTGGTTACGTAGTCATACGCGCCCGCTTTCATTGCCTGCACCGCCGATTCCACCGTGCCGTTCCCCGTCACCACGATCACTTCCACGTCCGGTTTGCGGCGTTTGATCTGGCGCAAGGTCTCAATCCCTCCGGTTCCCGGCAGCTTGAGATCTAGCAGAACGACATCGATGCTTTGCGATTCCAGAATCCTCGCGGCTTGCTCGGCCGAATCGCAGGCGCTGGCCCGGTAGCCCAGGATCAGCGCAGCGTCGCGAGCGGCTTCGCGGACGGCGCGCTCGTCATCCACAATGAGCAAGCTCAAGAGTGCATGACTTTCAACTGCATGTGGACCGGGAACGTTAAACGTGGTGGGCGCAATGGCGGCATTCATATAAAAACCTCAATCCCATTTGGGACAGTTCTTCTCTGCTTGAACCTATCGGCCCAAACCCGGAAAAACTTCTCTGTTTTGGGAATTCTAGGGAGCGCCGCTCCCCCTGTTTAGGACTTTTGACCAGTGCAACTGTGACGGATGAACTTTCGGTCAGGCCCGCAGCTGTGAAAGAAATGCGATCTCTTGCTACAGTTCAGGACGATAGTAGTTTTACAACACACTTTTGTCAGCACTGAGAGGAGTTGGCAAGTGAATAATCCGCTTTCGCGGGCGTAGAATAGGTGGTGGCAGTTGCGAATCTGCAAGCGATCCGGATCGCACGTTCTTAGCCGACCGAAGGAAACCGACTCACACTACACCAGCTTCGGCGTAGCCTCTGGGGCTACGGTACGTCCAGACTAGACTGTGGAGCAAACGATAGGCAGCTTAGTGATGAGCGGCAAGCTCCCGCTCATGCTCCTCGTGAGCTAAGCTGCCTTCCGAGGGCGGACTTTGTTCTCTTCGTAGTGGCTGTTCTTTTCACGCTTTCCCCAGATAGCGAAAGCGACCACTGCGATACCGAACGCCGCAAGTGAAACAAGTGAGCCAATCATTTAGGCCTGCCTTCCAAACGAATTCCTATCCACAGTGCCCACGATCCGAAAAGAACTAACCCGATACATACGATGGCTTGAGACCAATTCAGTTTTCCTTGATGGAGGAGGACATCGAGTGGAACAAACACGAGAAGCAGGATTCCGATTTCCCGCAACGACTCGCCAAGCAACTCATATCTACTACGCCGTTCATCTGTGCGATCATGCTCGTCGTTAGCGGGATGATCCAATATGCCTTTCGTAATGGCCGCGTATTGTCCGCACCTTATATACCATCGTTACCTTGACACACAACAGAAAAACATGAATGTTCCGAATTCCGTAACAAAACCCTGCAGCATTCCAGATGCCAAACGGTAGGACTAGGTTGTTAATTTTTGGCTCAGAATGCTGGTTCGTAAAGGTGATAGTTCCGTTTAAAAACTGGAGATGCGTCACCCTTCCCACACAAACGCGTCAAACACCCGCTTAGTCTCAAAACCCAGATATTGGTACAGATCCACGGCCCGCGCATTCGCTTCCGTCACCGTCAGCGACAAAGCCGAGAATTTTCTCTGTCGCAGATTGCGGATCGTCGCCGCCATCAGCAGCTTTCCTAAACCATAAGATCGGTATTCAGGCAAAACACAAACCTGCGTAACATGCCCTACATCATGCCGCACACGCGAACAAAGAATCACTCCCGCCAGCGCGCGCGATTCTCGCTCTACGGCAACAAACGACGACTCGGGATCGAACGTTCCGCAGCCGGGGAAGCGCACAATATTGTTCAGGAATCGTAGCGAGCCGCTCAGCGTGCGGTATTGATCGTTGATCTCCGAATCCACGTGGTTGCGATACGCCGCGGTGATTACCCCGGCCGAAGGCTGATAGTCATGCTCCGTCCAGCGCCGAATCTCGAATTGCGCGGAGAGCTTGCCGTTCTCCGCCGCAATCCCTCCCAGCCCTAACGTCATAAACAGCCGCGCGTGGCGGCTGAATCCCTGTTCCACAAATGGCTTCGCCGCAGCGCCCGCTTCGTGCGCCAGAAGCTGCGCCTCAATGCGATGAACCCCCGGCGACTGCTGCAGTGTCTCGATTACGTGCGTGAGTAGCCGGCCTTCCACCTCGCTACGGTCGGCGCCATTTCCGCCGCTGCTCACGAATAAATCCCCAATCACGCCCTTATTGTTTTCATAAACGAAAAACGCGTACCCGAACACTTTGCCGCGCGAAACCGCCGCATAGCCGGGCAGAAACTTGGCATCCATGTAGCGAAGAATCATCTCCGCCGATCCACTGTAGTCCCAGCAAAGCAGGTCGGCCCACACCTGAATCTCGTCATCCAGCAACGGACGCAGATCGGCCGAGGAAAAGTGCCTGAGGTCGAGGATCTCCACTCGTACTCCTGCCAGAACGCCTGCAGATTGGGCCATAGGCGAACCTGCCACGTGACAACCAATGAGTGTAGTGTTAGCCGTCGAGACTATCAAATTACATGAACAACCAACGGCAACGCGGTTTCTCTGTGGCGTTCCCCTGTGCACCTTCGTGTCCTCTGAGGTTCAGGTTGTAAGAACCCTAATCACGAAGAACACAGTGTTCCACAGCGAAAGCCACAGGCCTGGCGATTTACCGCGCCGGAACATAAAAAAAATCCAGCTTCTGCGGCGCAAAATTTCCCAGAAAAACAACCTGCCTGCCTGCCGTCTTGGCGACGCCTCTTGGATATCCCTGCGCCGCAACCACCAGATGTTCGCCCGACGGAATCTGCCCGAGTTCGTATCGGCCTGGAATCTGATTGCGGTAAAACTCCAGCCCAAATTCCGTTTCACGCGGAACCAGAAAAAGCGCGACCGGAAGATGGTGCGGATCAAGCCTCTCCAATTCCCGCGCAATCGGCCGCGCAGAAAGCGTTTCACCGAGCGGCTGAGCGCCGAATCGTAACCCGATCGCAAGCGCCACAATGGCTGCAACCAGCGTAACCATTCGCCACAGTCGCAACTCCGACCTGATCAGCAACACAAAAATCGCAATCGCGACCGCAACCGCCACTACGAGCGGCATCATTGCGGCTCCCCACGGCACGCGATGCTGCACGACGAGATATTGCACAACCAGAGCGCAGAAAATCAGTCCGCCTGACAACACAGCGTCCAACCCGGCAATCGCCAACCGCGCCGGCTTCGAAACATCCATCAACTTGTTACGGATAAATTGCGCAGCCAGAATTGCCCCCGCCGGAATTGCCGGTAACATGTAGCCCGAAAGTTTGGATTGTGAAATCGAGAAGAAGACAACCACAACTGCAATCCAGATTAAGAGAAAGAAGTTCAATTCATCGGTATCAGGCCGCCGCACCCGCCGCGCAGCCCATACGATTGCTGCGATCGCGAAGATCGACCAGGGCACCCATCCGAGCAGCGTGACCGGAATGTAATACCAGAACGGTTCCGGATGGTGATAAAGGTTCGTTCCAAACCGCGCCAGATTGTGCTCAACAATGAATTCGTGGAAGAACTGCGGGTTCCTGATCTGCGCCAGCACATACCACGGCAGACCGATCACACAAAAAATCACGATTCCCGGTATCCAGAGCGTCTTCCA
>DATIYR010000425.1:0-7549 GCA_035517535.1 Terriglobales bacterium | reverse complement strand
CAGGTGTACGGTGATTTCCTGCGCGCAACGGAAGTAACGCCGGCGTTCGCGCGTCATCAGACCATAAGCAGCCTGAAGCACGCGGCGGGTCTCATCGGTCTTGAGTGGGCGTTCGAGGAAAAACGTGGCGCCTTGATCTTTCGCCCTTCGGCGCGAGTCATCGCTTCCTACCACAGCAAAAACCACGGCGTTCTTGTTCGCCGGGCTTTGGCGCAGGGTACTCAAGATGCGTATGGTTTGGGGAACGGTTTCAAAATCGAGCAGGAGCGCTTCGTATTTCGCAAGCCCGAGTTCCTCCGGAATGCCCCCATTACCGCTCTGTGTGCGTTGCGTGGTGATGCCAAATTCGCCAGAAACCTGGGTGAATGTGGCTGCTAATCCGGGATCGCGGGTGACAACTAAAGCTCGAATTTCGGCAGCGGGGGTCATTGGTCCTTAAGTATTACGCTGTTGAGATCAGCCGAGACCAAACCAAGGGTCAAGGCTGAGCTGAGGTGACTGAAGGGTCACGACTTCGGTTTTGGATGCAAAGAACTCATTTATAGAAAATCCGGTGCCCCCGCGCGAATTCCCATTCTGAAACAAGCATTGCATGGTTGGTGTCGTTATCGACCATCGACTCAAATTTGTTACGGAAACGGAACAAAACCAAAGCTCAACCACTCTCGGTAACTTGGCCTAAATTACTCTCCGGATAGAATTTTCCTTTCACCCAATGTCTTCTCACCCGAAACCTGCTTCCCCCAGAAGCTACGCCATCGCTCCGCTCAAAATGCAGCAGATCGAAGGCCGCGAGTGGTGGCTGTGGGGATTTGCCGTAATCGTGACGTTGGCCCTGACCGCCGGTATCGTCTTTCTGACCTTCTTCGATCACCAGACCGGCCCGAACTCGCAATATTGGGTCGACCTGAAGGAGTCCGTCCGCGGCCTTTCCGCTCTGGTTCTGATATTCGACATTTACACCATGTGGCAGCATTTTCAACTGCAGCGCATCCGCCGCGAGCTCGCCGACCGCGACCAACTTTTCCAGCTGATCACGGAAAACGCCGCCGACCTGATTGCCGTTGTCGATGAACACGGTAATCGGCTCTACAACAGCCCGGCTTATCAGACAGTTCTCGGTTATTCGCCGGAAGATCTGGGTGACTCTTCACTCGAACAAGTTCACCCTTCTGATCGCGAGCGTGTGATGCAGGCCGCGGCAAAGGCCCGTGCCACCGGTCACGGCCAGCGGCTCGAATACCGCATGCTTCATAAGAATGGGACTTGGCGAATTCTGGAATCCACCGCCAGCCCAATTCAAAATGGAAATGGCAAGAGCGCGCGGCTGGTCATCGTGAACCGCGACATCACCGAGCGCAAACGCGCCGAAGAGATGCTCGAGCATCGCGCGCTGCATGATGGCCTGACTGATCTGCCGAACCGCGCCCTGTTCCTCGATCGCCTGCAGCACTCGCTCATTCGCGCCCGCCGCCACACCGATTACACCTTCGTCGTGCTCTTTATCGATATCGATGGCTTCAAAGTTTTAAATGACAGTCTCGGCCACTCCGCGGGAGACGAACTGCTCATTCAATTCGCCAAGCGCCTGCGCGGATGCTTCCGCGACACGGATACGATCGCGCGCTCGGCTTCCTCGCTCAACTCGAATCTCACCGACGACGGCCTGGCGCGCCTCGGCGGAGACGAATTTACCGTGCTGTTAGACGACGTTGCCGAGCCGAGCCATGCCATCCGAGCAGCGCGGCGCATTCTCGACAGAATCGCGCAGCCGTTCACCATCGGTAGCCAGCAGATCGTGATCTCCGCCAGCGTCGGCATCGCCGCCAGCAGCAATTCCTACGTGGACGCCGAATCCCTGCTGCGCGACGCCGAAATTGCCATGTACCGAGCCAAGCAGGCGGGGAAAGCACGCTGCGAAGTTTTCGATCCCGCCATGCACTCGACCGCCGTGCGCCGGCTGAAACTTGAAACCGATCTGCGACGCGGCCTCGAACAAGGCGAGTTGCTCGTCTATTACCAACCGATTATTTCGCTCGAGTCGGGCAAGATCGTCGGCTTTGAAGCGCTCAGCCGATGGAAGACTGCAAACGGCATGGTCTCACCCGTGGAATTTATTCCGATTGCTGACGAGACCGGCCTCATTCTTCCCATCAATCACGCACTCATGACCGAATGCTTCGCGCAACTCCTCGGCTGGCAGTCAAAGATTCGCTGCACGCCACCGCTCTCGATGAGCCTCAACATCACGCCGCGACAGTTCTCGCAGCCTGAGCTTGCGAAAGAAATTGGCGCACTCATCAAGGACTCCGGTGTGCGCCCCAGCGCCGTGCATCTTGAAATCACCGAGACCATCGCCATGGGCGACGCCGACCACGCATTTTCAGTTTTGTCGGATCTGAAGGCGCTCGGCGTGCGCCTGAGCATCGACGACTTCGGCACGGGCTATTCTTCGCTCAGCCGCCTTCCTCGTTTTCCCATCGACGCGCTCAAAATTGACCGCGTCTTCATTTCGCAGATGTGCTCCGACCACGACAATCACGAAATCGTGCGCCTGATCATCAATCTCGCGCACAGCCTTGGTTTGAAAGTAGTGGCCGAAGGCACCGACACCGACGAGCAGATCATCGAACTCAAGCGCCTCGGCTGCGAGATGACGCAGGGATTTCTTTACTCGCCTCCCGTTGATCCCGAGCAAGCATTTGAGCTACTCCTTGCCAGCCACAAACAAACCGTAACCGTGTGATCTGGTGATCTAGGTCTTCTTTGCTGTTATCCCTCGCTATTGATGATGTCATCCCGAACAGGCGCACCTGCGCGGTTGAGAGGGACCTGACGATGCGCGTGCGCCAGCAGCGGCGTGGAAAAACCACCTTCGCGACACGAAATGCAATTTATTTACACGTCGCCGTGAATCCCTGGAACTCGAACGTCCCGTAGCTGGCGTCTCCGCTGATCACTCCCAGATCATTGATCCCCAGAGCGGACGTTCCTGCCGATCCCGGCAGATAAATAATTTCCAGCTTTCCATTCGGATACAGAATTTCGTTGCCCGAAACGATCTCGCCTCGATTGTTGATGTCCGAAGGAACGTAACCCGCACTCAACTTGACGCTTTTGAACATCCCGTTTTCCAGAGCAAATCCTGTCCATGGCGAACTTCCCTTCTGGTATCCGCCAATTATCACGCCGTTATCGTTGTTTCCCGTAACCATCGTTTGTGTAGCACCCGGATATTTAATCTGGCTGAACTTTCCATTCTCGTATTTGAATCCGAACAAGTCTTTAGTCTTTGCGTCTAGCGCCGTCCCCACAATCGTGTTCCACTTGTTGATTCCGTTCAGTTCCGTGTCGGCGAACCGGGATAATTCAACGTCGCATATGACTTCGACGTATACATCAAGCCGTTCGAACCTGTTCCCGGCGGCACCGTCACCGGTTGTGGGCCGTACCATCCGACTGACGTTCCGTATTTATTACGGCGATTGAACACCGTGTACTGCGCTTTTGGCACCGCAAAAATGGTCATGCTTCCGCCTGAGTAACGGATAAATGCCTTTCCCATTCCCTCCTGCGGACCATCCGCCTCTCCTACCACCGTGTTGTAATGATTGATCCCGTTCGGAGAAAAACCGTAAATGTACCCCGAATGCGGATCAAACGTTTTGAAGTCGCAGTTCGCCTGGGTTTGAGCGAAGAGCGGAGTCGAACCAAACACCAATGCCAAGCCAAATGAAATGAATAATGACGATGCGAGCGAAGAATTCAGTTTCGACATAGGATCTCCAACATCCAGGAAGGTTGCGGCTTTTCGCCGTTTTGCTGCCTGAGATGTCGCTGAAAACCCGCGCGGTTGCTGGCCTTAGCGCCGGTTTACAGGAAACTGAGCAGACGGATTAGGTGGGATCGGACGCGACGTCTGGGTCTCTCGAACCTGTCGTTGCTAACATAAAAGGAAATCAGTCGATTGACAGGAGAACGTATGAAAGTCGGATTCATCGGTTTAGGAAACATGGGCGCTGGAATGGCGGCGAATCTGCTTAAAGCTGGACATGAACTTACGGTTTATAACCGCACAGAGAAAAAAGCCCAGCCACTGGTCAGCCAGGGCGCTCGGCTAGCGAAGAGCCCGGCAGAAGCTTCAAAAGGCGACGTCGTCTTCACGATGCTCTCGGATGATCATGCGGTTGAAAGCGTCGCGTTCGGCGATAAAGGAATTCTCGCGACTCTTCCGAAAGATTCAGTCCACGTTTCATCGAGCACAATCAGCTTCGCACTTTCAGAAAAGTTGACGAGCGAGCATGCAAAGCGCGGTCAGCGATTTGTCTCCGCTCCGGTGTTTGGGCGGCCGGAAGCGGCCGCGGCGGCGAAGGTGTTTGTCGTAGCCGCAGGGCCAAGCGACGCGCTACAGGCGTGCATGCCATTATTCGAAGCCATCGGCCAAAAAACTTTTAAGTTTGGTGATAACCCGGCAAATGCAAATCTGGTGAAGCTGGGCGGAAACTTTCTGATCGCTTCGACCATTGAAGCACTGAGTGAAGTGATGGCGCTCGTCGCAAAAGGCGGCCTTGATCAGCACGAGTATCTCGACTTCCTGACCTCGACGTTGTTTGCCGCGCCGGTTTACAAGACCTATGGCGGACTGATCGCCGACAAAAAATTCACTCCCGCCGGATTCGCCGCTCCACTTGGATTGAAAGATGTTCGGCTGGCGCTAGCGGCGGGCGAAGGATTGCGGGTTCCGTTGCCGCTGGCCAGTTTGCTCCGCGACCGCTTTCTACGATTGCTGGCTAACGACGGTGATTCGCTCGACTGGTCTGCGGTTTCGAAATTAGCCGCGGAAGATGCTGGACTCAGCACGCCAGCGAAGCGTTAAGCTGCATTCTTAGCCAATTTAGAGTGCTCGATGGCTGATCGAGATGTGTTCTCGTGAGCACCAGTCTGGTTGTCAAGCTTGCGAATTCGTGCGGAAGCTGGGTGCGATAAGCGGCAGAAATTCGGCGGATTAAAGTTTCTCGTAGAACTCGCAGGCTGAGCAGGAAATAAAGATCCCTCCGGGCACGCCGCGCTCACGGTCCTTCACCCGTTTCACAATGCGCGTCGGCTTGCCGCACTTGGGGCAATCGGTGCTCTTGGTCGTATCCATCACTTTCTTACGGTCTGCGGTCTTGGCGATCTTGGCCATGTCTCTCCTGAGATTTTGTGGGTGTTTGTTTATTTTAGCATTCAGCACTCAGGGCCTAGCACTCAGCAATCAGCACTCCGCCAGGAACACTTCCCGAAGCGCGAACGCCAGAGAGTCAGGATTTAATCGCGGGCGAAGATGGCTCGTCCGGAAGGCCTTATCTTGCTGAATGCTGAGTGCTGACGCCTGAATGCCGATCTGCGAACACGATTAGCGCAATCAATTTTTTCGAATTGACGCAACATTCTCGGTAGCGTAGCTTAATACTTTGATGCTGACTCTGCACCATCGCCATCACCATCACGCGCACGGCGCGGCGGCGGGGGTGTGGGGCTGAGTTAGTCAGCAAAACACAGGTTTAAGCCCGCTGAAGCGCACAAGCTCAGCGGGCTTTTTATTTGCGGTTCAACCATAGGGTTTCTTCGTAGTCTTTGTGGTTAAGCCTTTCGCAGCAAGGCAGGATATGAAAATTGACTTCGACAAAATGCAAGGTCTGGTCCCGGCAATCGTGCAGGATTCACGCAATGGCGACGTGCTAATGCTCGGCTTCATGAATCGCGAGGCGTGGGAGAGAACGCAATTGATCGGCTACGTGACCTTCTACAGCCGCACCCGGAATGAGCTTTGGACCAAAGGCGAGACCTCAGGCAATCGGCTCAAACTAATTTCCGCGTCCACCGATTGCGATTACGATTCCCTGCTGATTGCGGTTGAAGTGGAAGGAGCAGGAGTTGTTTGCCATGAAGGGACGCGCTCATGTTTTACAAAGACGATTCCGCTCGCAGCGAAACCTGATACTGCGGAGATCACGAAATGAAAATTCGACTCGGTATTCCGAAGGGCAGCTTGCAGGATGCTACGCTGCAGCTTTTCGCGCAGGCGGGATTGGCAATTCACGTCAATTCGCGTTCGTATTTCGCGTCGACCGGCGATCCTGAAATCGAGTGCATGCTGATTCGCGCACAGGAGATGGCCCGCTACGTGGAACACGGTGCGCTGGATGCGGGCCTGACTGGGCTTGACTGGGTCATTGAAAGCGGACTCGAAGTGGTTACAGTTTCCGACCTGATTTACGCAAAGCAGAGTCGGGGAAAAGTTCGCTGGGTGCTCGCTGTCCCCGAGAACTCATCGTATGAAAAACCCGACGATCTTAGCGGCCGCATTATCGCCACCGAACTGGTCAATGTGACCAAGAACTATTTTTGCTCTCGTGGGGTTGACGTTCGCGTTGAGTTTTCCTGGGGCGCTACCGAAGTCAAGCCGCCCATGCTGGCCGATGCCATCGTCGAAGTAACCGAGACCGGCAGTTCTCTTCGGGCGAATCACTTGCGCATTGTGGAAACAGTTCTCGAGAGCAATACTCAGATCATCGCCAATAAATCTGCCTGGGCTGACCCTTGCAGGCGCCGCAAAATCGAAAACCTTGCATTAATGCTGCGCGGCGCCATGGAAGCCAAAGATCGCGTCGGGCTTATGCTGAATGTTCGCAAAGATGACCTGGAACGCGTACTGAGTGTACTGCCGGCACTCAAGCGCCCGACCATTTCAACGCTGAGCGATCCAGAGTGGCTCGCTGTGAACACGGTGATCGAGGAATCGCAGGCCTGGCAAGTCATTCCGCGCCTGAAAGAAGCAAACGCGCAAGGCATTGTGGAGTATCCGCTGAATAAGGTGGTCCTGTAATGCGCACTCTGGAAGGTGCAGCCGCCGAAGCCTACGTGGAGGAAGTGGAGCGCCGAGGCTCGCGATTGAAAGATGTAGAACCAGTGGTTCGGGGAATCATTGAAAATATTCGTGCGAATGGAGAAGAGGCGCTTCTGGAATATGCGCGAAAGTTCGATGGACTGGAGCCAAACCAGGAGCTGCGAGTAGATGAATCTGAGTTAAGAGCCGCATGGAAGCGGGCGCCTGCCAGGCTGAAGTCGGCGTTGCGCGCGGCCGCTGCAAATATCCGCCAATTCTGCGAGTGGCAAAAACCAAAAGAATGGATGCGGTCGCGAAACGGAATCACACTCGGCCAGTTGGTGCGTCCGCTCGATTCGGTCGGCTGCTACGTTCCCGGTGGGCGGTTCCCACTAGTCTCCACCCTGCTCATGACCGTCATTCCGGCGCAAGTCGCCGGAGTGAAAGAAATTCGAGTAGTCTCCCCACGCCCCAGCTCCGAGGTCCTCGCTGCAGCTGCGCTGTTGGGCGCGCGGGAGTTTTATCGTGTAGGAGGCGCACAGGCCATCGCAGCACTGGCCTATGGAACCGACAGCATCGCGCGCGTCGATAAAACCGTTGGCCCCGGAAATCTGTACGTTACCGCAGCCAAGAAGCTGGTCTCGTTCGATTGTGCGATCGACATGCTGGCCGGGCCCACGG
>DATIYR010000424.1:0-10935 GCA_035517535.1 Terriglobales bacterium | reverse complement strand
CCTCCGGAAAAACGAACCGAAGGCACAGAGCCTAAGACCGGAGCGAGTACCGAGCTGATGTTCACGGGAATTTCGGTCGGCGCGGCGTTCCTTGGTCTCTTTCTCGCCTGGCTGATGTACATTAGCCGCCCGCAATTGCCGGATCAGATTGCAGCCTCATTGCACGGCTTATATTTGGCGGTCGCAAACAAATATTGGATCGACGAACTGTACGCATGGCTTTTCGTCAAACCTCTAATTGCAATTTCCGGCATTGTTTTCTGGCGAGGAATTGATCAGGGAGTGATCGACGCTACGTTAAACGGCAGCGCTGAGGGCGCTCGCGAACTTTCTGACGAAGTGCGGCATATGCAGTCCGGTAATCTGCGCTCTTACGCCGGATGGATAGCGCTGGGAGCTGCTGGGGTGATTATCTACATGGTCTGGACGGGGCTGCACACTCGATGAACTGGCTCGACAACAACATTCTGACTCTTGTCACGTTCGTGCCCACGGTTGGCGCCGTGCTGCTTTTGTTCTTTCCGCGCCGGGACCGCGACATTCGCGTATTCGCCCTGGTTATTTCTCTTCTGACTTTTGTCCTGTCACTGCACCTGCCGGCGCACTTCAACCGTAACCTCCCTGGGTTTCAATTCGACAAGAATGTCGCCTGGATCCCCATGCCGAACATTCACTATCACATGGGGATTGACGGCATCTCGATGTGGCTGACCGTGCTCACCACGTTCCTAACGCCGCTGTGCGTATTGATCTCGTGGAAATCGATTCACGAGCGCGTCAAGGAATTCTTCATTCTTCTTTTGGTGCTGGAGACGGCGCTGATCGGGGTTTTCGTTTCGCTCGATCTGTTCCTCTTCTATTTCTTCTGGGAAGCCACGTTGATTCCCATGGCGCTGCTGATCGGAATGTTCGGTCATGGCCGGCGCATATATGCCGCCGTGAAGTTTTTCCTCTACACCATGATTGCGTCGATGTTCATGCTGGCGGCGATTTTGTGGCTGTACGCAAATACGAACCCGCACACATTTGATTTTGTCGCAATACAAAATGCTATTCAGAGTGGCCAGCTTGCGAACCTGGCCGGCGCGGCACGGTGGCTCTTTCTCGGATTTTTTGTCGCCTTCGCGGTAAAAGTTCCGCTGTTCCCGTTCCATACCTGGCTTCCGGATGCGCACGTGGAAGCGCCCACTGCTGGTTCGGTTCTGCTGGCGGGCGTTCTGCTGAAAATGGGCACGTATGGAATGCTGCGGTTCAATCTCGGGTTGTTTCCCGAGCAGTCGCGTGCGAACGCTTCATGGATCGTGGTGCTTGCGCTCATCGGCATCGTTTATGGCGCGCTGGTGGCAATGGTGCAGCCAAATTTAAAAAAGCTGATCGCCTACTCTTCCATCAGCCACCTGGGATTCGTGGTCCTCGGAATTTTCAGCTTCACGCAGGCGGGGCTCAACGGCGCGATGTTCGTCATGCTCGCACACGGAGTCTCGACCGGGGCGTTGTTCATGCTGGCGGGAATTATTTACGAGCGGCGGCACACCTACGAAATTTCCGAGTTCGGCGGTTTGGCAACACCGATGCCGAGGTATTCGACTTTCTTTTTATTCATTGTGCTCGCGTCCGTGGGCTTGCCGTTGCTGAACGGCTTCATTGGTGAGTTTCTGGTATTGAGTGGAGCATTTCAGGCAAAGATGTGGTGGGGCATCGTGGGCGCAACCGGAGTGATCTGGAGCGCATGTTATCTGCTATGGATGTACCAGCGGGTCTTCTTCGGCAAGGTGAAGCACGAGGTAAACAATTCCCTTCCCGATCTCGATATACGTGAACGCGTCGCCCTTTGGCCGGCGGCGATCATCGCGCTTGTAATGGGCGTGGCGCCTTTGCTCTGGCTTAACTCGATCGATCCCGCCGTGCACAATGCTCTGGTGCCCTTCAGTCAACTTGCCAGCAGGCTGGTAGGACAATGATGGCTCTTCAAACCATGCAGACCATTCCACACGCTGCCGACTACATTCGCATTCTGCCGGAGATTGTGTTTTCGCTTTTCGGCCTGCTGGTCATGTTCCTTGACCCAATTATGGACGAGCGCCGCAGCCAGCGCACGCTCGGCGGAATTGCGTTGGCGGGAGCGATTGCTGCGTTGGCAGCGACGCTTTATCAGGCGCAAGCACATTTCTGGGGTCTAGGCTTCTTCGGCATGGTGAAGGTGGATGCGTTCAGCATCTTCTTCCATTTCGTGGTCGCGGCCGCAGCCATTCTTGTCATCCTGAGCTCGTACGAATACATGGAAGTGCAGCACATTCGCGCGGGTGAGTATTACGGATTAATTCTGTTCGGCGCGGTGGGCATGGACCTGATGTCTTCGGCGGTCGAGCTGGTGCTGATCTTTATCGCTCTGGAAATTTCCTCGATTGCCACGTACATACTCGCAGGCTTCCGCCGCCGCTCGGCCATCAGCAGCGAATCGTCGGTCAAGTACTTCCTTCTCGGATCATTTGCCACTGCGTTCTTCCTTTATGGCGTTGCTCTCATGTTCGGCGCGACCGGATCGACGAGCATCGACCGCATCAGCGCAGTCATGCAGGAATACGCCGGAAGCGGACATGGCCCGCTGCTTGCGTATTTGGGCGTGGCACTCATGTTCGTTGGCCTGGGATTCAAGGTTGCCGCTGCGCCATTCCACGTCTGGACTCCCGACGTTTATGAAGGCGCACCATCGCCGGTTGTCGGATTCATGTCCACCGCGCCGAAAGCTGCGGCCTTCGCGGTACTGCTGCGCATTATGTTTGAAGCCCAAGCTCCGGGAAGAATCTGGCTGATTTGGGTCGCGGCGGCGCTCTCGATGACAATCGGCAACATCGCGGCGCTGGTGCAGGACAACGTCAAGCGCCTGCTTGCCTATTCGTCGATCGCCCACGCGGGATATTTGCTGATTGCCATTGCGTCGCTTCCCGCGGACGGAATTCCCGCGGCTATGTTCTACTCAGCTTCTTACGCAGCGATGAATATCGGCGCGTTTGCGGTTGTCGGCCATTTCGCGGGAGCCGGCGAGCGGTATGTGACCCTGGAAGATTACTCTGGCCTTGGACGCCGCTCTCCGGCGCTGGCTGCGATTCTTACCATTTTCCTGCTTTCTTTAATTGGCATTCCCATCACCGGCGGATTTTTCGCCAAATTTTATGTTTTCAGCGCCGCGCTGCAGGGCAGTCATCCGCTGATCGGGCTCGTCATTATCGGCGTGCTCAACAGCGCTATCGCTGCGTATTACTATTTGCGTGTCATCGTTGTGATGTACATGCGCGAGCCGCGCGAAGATACTCCTGTTCCGCCAATTCCTGCAGGCCTTGGGATTGCCCTGGGCCTGAGCCTTGCAGTCACGATTTATCTCGGAGTCCTGCCGGGACGCGTTCTCGAATACGCAGGCCGCTCGGTCAACCTGCTGCACTAAAATTCGAACCGCACAAAAGAACTTCTTAGTCCGCGGCTTTGGCGCTGGGGATTTCCGCGCTGATCACCTTCATCTTCGGTTCGCGATCAAAAGCTGTGAGCAGCTCTCGCATCATGTGGTCGTCGATCTCGGCAGCTTTGCCGATCTCAACCGGGAAGCGAACTACGGCTTCGATTCCTGTGGCCGTATAGTGCAGCCGGACTTTGGGTTGCAACTCGGTCGGAGAGACGGTCGTGAGGCTTCGTTCCAGCAAACGGCTCTGTGCAGCAATGTTTTCGCGATAATTTCCCAGCGCCGAATCTACCGCCTGCAGGATCCGCTCCTTCGCCTGGTGATAGTTGGTTTCTGAGGCCAGCGTCAGCTTCAGTTCGTGCCAAATGAAGTTCGTCCCCGGAATCTGTTTGAAGATACCTGGGCCCGATTGGAACACGATGGAGTTCGAAAACGCGACAATGCGGCCGGTCGGCTGCGAATCCGCCGGTCCGCCTAATTCCATCAGATGAATCCGCACCAGCCCAATATCGACCACCTCGCCTGTTACTCCGGCAATCTGCACACGGTCCCCGACCCGCAGGCCATATTTGCCGATCAGGAAGAAGTAGCCCACGATGGAGGTGATCACGTTCTGCATCGCTACGGCGATGCCCGCTGTGATTAACCCCGCGAAGGTAACAGCCGAGCCTAGTTGGCTCGCGAACGTCAGAATAACGATGATAACGACCGCGACCCAAATCAAAATTCTGCGCAGCAGCAGAATCTGATAGCGGCGGCGCACATCATGAACGTAGCGAAGGCTCGCACGCCGCCATATTTCCCCAACCAGGAACACCAGCCCGACCATGACGGCGAAAATACCCAGCCGGAACAGGAGTTGCCGCAGTTCCTCATGCTCCTCGTCGCGCACGGAATCGCGCCAGTTCTTGAGCGTTGACTCATAAACTCCCAGCAATACCCCCACCTTGCTGAGCGGCAGAAGCGTGGTCGTGACCTGCTTGAATTGCGCCGTGAGCGCGTCGAGTTGCTGCGTTTGTTGGGCAAGCGCATCCGAGCCGGCATTATCGGCAGCGGCGGACAGTTGATCTCCTTGATGAATCAGATTTTGCAGGTCGCCCACCAGCGGCGCGCGCAAACTGTCGGCAGCTTTTCCGAGGTCCTGGGTCAGTAATAGCTCGTCGTCGATCGAATGGATTTTGCCAGAAAGATGAATCAGATCGGTGGAGAGTCCCCAAATCCCGCTTGGCTGCGGCTTGGCGGCGACGGCAGGAGTGGAGGACGTGGTCGCAGTACCGGCTCCTGAATTTGATCCACCTACACCGCTCAAGGTGGGCGGCACCGACCGCGCCAGTTCTTCGATTTGGGCTCGCAGCCCGAGGCGATTCCCGCTTCCACTGGTGGAAACAAACTCGGCCATGGTTTCGAGAGCGTCATGGCGCGCATTCAGTAGGCCGAGTTCGCTTTGCAGTTCGTCAACCTGCGACTGAAGCTGGCGTCGTTTTGCGGGAGTGGCACGCGCCAGTTGCTCGCGGTTGGTCTGGAGCTCGCTCTGCGTGTCCTGGATCTGTTGCTCAACGTTTTGTAACGCCTGGTTCAGACGCTGAGCCTGGCTTGTGTTCTCGCTCTGCTGTGCCTGAGTTGCCGGTTGCGCCGCGCGCCTCCGGCTCTGCAACTGCTCTTCGCTGCGCGCGTAATCGAACGCCTGCTGCACAACCTGGTCGGCCACGCGCGCATTTTCCTGCAGAAATGCCAAATCGGATGGTTCAGTGGCAAGCTTTTGTTCCACCGCCCGCTGGCGATACCAGGAAACCGCCGAACTCAGAAACTGAATAATCTTGCCCGTGTCTTCGGGCGAAACGGAATTGTTCGGCGCGGAATTGGCGGGAGCGCCGGCCTGGCCAAACGCGGCCAAGCAGCACAAGACTATCGTAAAAATCGCTCTCCGAATTCCTATTCTCATTCCGTTTCCGATACCAATACCCGATTTGAGGCCGAACAATCAGTTTAACTTGATTGACTTACCCAGGCGTTTGTTGGCCGGAGCGGAAGCCAACCTGAGTTGATCTTCCGCGAATGTCAAATCGATGGGCGCGCACTTATACATTTATCTGGTGTTCACAAATCTGTAAACACTCTTGAGTTCAAATGTCAGGAAGAACCAGCTTTTTCTCATTCACTTCCTCACGGCTTTTCTGGTGGATTTCTATGTCAAATAACGGCTTGCACCTTGCTCAAGATGTCAACGAACATGAAGCCCTGGCGGTGTTGACCGAGCGTGCCTTTACGCTCGCCATCTCGGCCACACAAAGCGCCGCCGATCTCGTACTGGGCGCGAGTTCTGCAATGGAGCCGATCATTTCAAGCGAGCGCGAGCTGGATGAACTCGATCACGAGATCGACAAGCGCGTGGCGCTTGAGGTCGCGAACACTTCTCTCGAGCAAGTTCGCGAGAAGCTGGCCTGCCTGAAGTGCATGATCGACCTTGAAAGGATCGGCGATCTCGTGCTTTCCTTTGCCACTCGCGCCGAAGCGGTCCGTTCCCGGCTGGATATGCAAGATATGCGAGACCTCGGCGACATGCTTTCAGTTCTGGGCAAGATGCTCGGTGACACGCAATCCGCATTCTTCGAGCGTGACCATGCTCGCGCGTTGCAGGTGTTGCGAGCCGATCAACAGGTCGATCGATTGCACAATCTCATCGTCATGCGCCATCTGGAGCCGCACCTGCAATTCGGCGGACCCGATAGCGTTCATGTCATCACCATGGCGCAAGCCATCGAGCGCGCTGCCGACCACGCAAAGAACGCCGCCGAGGAAGTCTGCCACCTGGTCAGCGGACATACGGTCCGCCATCTTCTCGGTTTGCATGAAAAGTCCGCCGAGCAGCTCTATCTGGAGCACCTGAAGCGGCAACATCTGCCCGACCGGGCAGCGGGTAAATGATGAATTTTGTTGACTGTTAATCTGCGGTTCATCGTCCTTTAATTGTCCAGGCCTTTTAATCGACAGTCGTTTAAATCATCAGGAGAAAATAAATTGAACAAACTTTTCTCTTTGTTAGCGCTGCTGGCGCTGGCTCTGCCCTCGGCTGCGCAAACCAAGCTCAACGGCGCCGGGGCGACCTTTCCGTATCCGATGTATTCAAAATGGTTTAACGAGTACCACAACCTTCATTCGGATATTGAGATTAATTATCAATCGATTGGTAGCGGCGGCGGAATTCGCCAGCTGCAATCGGGTACGGTCGATTTTGGCGCGAGCGACATGCCGCTCGATGACGCCAAAGTGAAGCAGATGCCGATGCCGATCTTCCAGCTTCCCACCGTGCTCGGCGCGGTGGTTCCTGCTTACAACATTCCGGGCGTTACGGCTGAGTTGAAGTTCACCCCGGAAATTTTGGCGGGTATTTACCTAGGAACAATCACCAGCTGGAACGATAAAGCAATTGCCGCCGCCAACCCCGGGGTAAATCTTCCGAACCAGAACATTATTGTCGTACATCGCTCCGATGGCAGCGGTACCACTTTCGTCTGGACGGATTACCTTTCGAAAATCAGTCCGGAGTGGAAATCGCGCGTCGGCAGCAATACTTCTGTGAGCTGGCCTGTGGGACTGGGCGCTAAAGGCAATGAAGGCGTCTCCGGGATGATACGCCAAATGGATGGCGGCATCGGCTACGTCGAACTCATTTACGCCCTGACGAACAACATCACCTTTGGTTCGGTGAAAAACTCCTCGGGGGCTTTCATCAAGGCCAGCCTCGACTCCACCACGGCTGCCGCTGCCAGCGCCAAAATGAAGCCGGGCGACTTCCGGGTCTCAATAACCAATGCGCCGGGAAAAGATGCGTACCCGATTGCCAGCTTCACTTACCTGCTGGTTCCGAAGCAATGGAAAGACTCCACCAAGGAACAGGCCTTTGTTGGGTTCCTGAACTGGATGCTCGAAACTGGACAGGGAATGGTCACGCAACTGAACTATGCCCCACTGCCCGAGTCGGTCAAGCAGGCGGAGATGCAAGTGGTCAAAGAAGTCAAATAGTCGGCGATAGGCCGGCCCCGCCCGGCCTATCCAGCAGTTCCGTTCATCATCCTTTAACACAGGCACCGTTAAGCTAAAACATGCCAGGGCTGTGGAAATCCAGAGCCGGCTGGCGATGTGGCGGAGTATCAGGCGATGGGGGCTGTACGTGGACCTCAAATCCCAGACGGGTCGTCAGCTGGCCAAGGCTACGGTCGCGCGACCGCAAAAGACGTGGCGTCCTCCGAATCATCTAAATTCGCCCTCGTGAACTCAACACGCGCGGTCCCCTCCTGGAAAAAATCGATTTTCAATCTGGACTCCGGCTTCAAGGGCGTAATGATGCTGGCCGCCTTTGTGGTGCTGGCCATCGTAGGCTTGATCCTCGCCGAGCTCATGCAGCGGTCCGCCCTCGCTTGGCAGAAATTCGGACTTCATTTTTTCTTTGCCAGTGAATGGGACCCGGTCTCCGGTTCGTTCGGTGCATTGCCATTCGTCTTCGGCACGCTGGTGTCATCCATTGTCGCCTTAATCATCGCTGTGCCGCTCGCGGTGGCGGTCGCGGTGTTTGTAACTGAGATGTGCCCGCGCCCTTTGCGGAAACCAATCTCGTACGCGACAGAACTGCTGGCCGCGATTCCCAGCGTTATTTATGGCCTTTGGGCCATCTTCGTACTCGTCCCGCTGATGCGCCAGTACGTTGAACCCTTACTGATCAAATATTTTGCCTGGACCGGCATCTTCACCGGCCCCGCCTATGGAATCGGGATGTTAACTGCCAGCGTCGTTCTGGCGATCATGATCATCCCCATCATCTCTTCAATCTCGCGGGAAGTCCTGGTGGTGGTGCCGCAACATCAGCGCGAAGGGATATTAGCGCTGGGTGCAACGCGCTGGGAGATGATCCGCATCGCGCTACTGCGAAATGCACGGGCTGGAATCGTTGGCGCCATCATTCTCGGATTAGGGCGCGCGCTCGGCGAGACCATGGCTGTCACCATGGTCATCGGCAACACCCCGCAGATCGCCAAATCCCTGCTGGCGCCCGGGTACACCATGGCCAGCGTCATCGCCAATGAATTCGCCGAAGCCACTGGAGATCTTTACCTCAGCGCGTTGATGGAGATCGGCTTGGCGCTCTTCATTGTCACGATCATCGTGAATATTTTGGCCGGACTGATGGTCTGGACGGTAACTCGCGGCACTCCTGTGAGGACCCATGGCCAGTAACTTCGTGAAAGTTCGTCGCCAGGTCACGAACTACTTCTTCACGGGACTCTGTGCGGGTCTCTCAGTGGTAGTGGTCGCCGCATTGGTTGCGGTATTGGCCTACCTGCTCCTGAAGGGCGCGGGATCGCTGAATTGGGCGTTCCTGACGCAAACGCCTAAGCCGGTAGGCACGCCGGGTGGAGGCATGGCAAATGCCCTGATCGGGTCGGTGACTATTCTGGCCATTGCCAGCCTGTTCGGAGTGCCTCTCGGAATCGCCGCCGGGATCTATCTGGCAGAATACGGACGCAATCGCCTGGGCCAGCTCGTACGATTCACCGCAGATGTTTTAAATGGCGTTCCGTCGATCGTAATCGGCCTGGTCGCCTACGGACTGGTTGTAATCGAACAGCATCACTTTTCTGCATTCGCGGGAGGTGTTGCCCTCGCGATCATGATGGTCCCAACCGTAACGCGCTCCACGGAGGAGATGCTGCTGCTGGTTCCGCAGTCTGTGCGCGAGGCCGCCTTCGGACTTGGGATTCCGCAATGGAGAACAACGCTCTCGATTGTTCTGGCCACCGCGCGTTCAGGAATCATTACCGGCGTGATGCTGGCATTCGCGCGCGTTGCCGGGGAAACGGCTCCACTGCTGTTTACTGCGTTCGGCAATCAGTTCTGGAGCTTCAGCGTGAATGAGCCCATTGCTGCTCTGCCGTTGCAAATTTTCACTTATGCGATTTCTCCGTTTGACGAATGGCACCGGCAGGCGTGGGCAGGCGCGTTGGTTCTGGTTGCGCTTATCGTTGGGATCACAACGGTTCTGCGATTCGTTTTTCTCAGGCGTATGCTGGGGGAGGCCCGCTAAATATGCCTACTGCTGTCGAGGTTCGCGACCTGAAAGCCTGGTTCGGCAAAACTGAGGCATTGCACGGTATCAACATGAGCGTTGAAGCCAAGCACGCGACCGCAGTGATCGGCCCCTCCGGGTGCGGCAAGTCGACCTTCATTCGCTGTCTCAATCGCATGCATGAGACCAATCCCGAAGCAAAGGCCGAAGGCAGCGTGCAGGTCGGCGGAACGGATATTTACCAGATGCCCGCGGTTGATGTACGGCGCCGCATAGGGATGGTTTTCCAGAAACCGAACCCGTTCCCCACGATGTCGATCTACGATAACGTTGCCGCCGGGCTGAAACTGAACGGAATGCACAATCGCAAAACCCTCGATCAAGTTGTCGAACATTCGCTGCAACAGGCCGCGCTTTGGGATGAAGTGAAAGATGTGCTCAAGAAGAAGTCCGGGGCCAGCCTTTCAGGAGGACAGCAGCAGCGGCTTTGCATTGCACGCGCGCTTGCGGTCAGCCCGGAAGTGCTGCTGATGGATGAGCCGGCATCGGCTCTCGATCCGATCTCAACCGCGAAGATCGAAGATCTGATATTTGAGTTGAAGGAAAAGTTCACTATCGTTATCGTCACTCATAATATGCAACAGGCCTCGCGCGTGGCCGAATTTACCGGATTCTTTCTAATGGGAAACCTGATTGAGTTCGAAAGGACGGAAAAAATTTTTACCAATCCGTCCGACAAGCGAACTGAAGATTACATTACCGGCAGGTTCGGATGACACGAATTCGTTTTCATCAGGAGCTCGATGAGCTCAAACATCGCATTCTGGCTATGGCAGGCATGGCGGAGCAGGCGATCGACTTGGCTGTACAAGCTTACACGCAGCGCGATGCAGCGCTTTGCCAACGCGTGATCGCAAATGAATCGGCTATTAATCGCGCGGAGCGTGAGGTTGACGAGTTCGCCATCGATTTGCTCGCCATGCAGCAACCCATGGCCATCGACCTGCGCTTTATTCTTGCCGTGCTCAAGATCAATGCCGACCTCGAGCGCGTGGGCGATCAGGCCGTCAACATCGTGCAACGAGTTATGAGCATGATCGAGCTGCCATCTTCGGAGCTTCCGGTTGATATTCCCGCAATGGCCACCCGCGTTCGTGCCATGGTGCGCGACGCTCTGCGTTCATTCATCGAAGGTGACGTCGACCTTGCGAAGCATGTGCTCGAAGCCGACGACGAGGTCGACCGCATGAACCGCGAGGCGTTCAAGGCTCTTTCCGAGTCCATGCGGACCAATCCGGAAGCTGCGGTCCAGGCCCTCGACGCTCTCTCAGTCGCCAGGAATCTTGAGCGGGTTGCGGACCATGCGACCAATATCGCCGAAGATGTAATTTTCTGGATTCGAGGTGCGGATGTTCGCCAT
>DATIYR010000423.1:0-5965 GCA_035517535.1 Terriglobales bacterium | reverse complement strand
CGAATTCGTAAATCACATCGGCAAGCTTGCGCTCGTCGAAGTGGTTTACCACTTGTTCGGCGGTCAACTCAGATAGCGGATTCATCCGCATATCGAGTGGTCCTTCCGCCTGAAAGCTGAAGCCTCGCGCAGCGTTTTCGAGCTGCAGACTGCTGACGCCAAGGTCGGCCAGGATTCCATCGGCCGACTGCTTCTGGCATCGCTCCGCAATTTCCGTGAAGGAGCTGTGCAGCAGCGTGATCTCTGGCCAACTCTCTCCCGAATCGATGGAGCGACGGGCGTCCTCGCCCGTCAACTTCTTCTGCGCGATTTCCAGCGCTGCAGGGTCTTTATCGAGCCCAATCAAATGACCCGGTGCGCCGAGGCGTCTTGCGATTTCTAAGCTGTGCCCGCCAAGGCCCACCGTGGCGTCGATATAGGTCCCGCCACGCCGGACGGCTAAAAAGTCGATCGCTTCTTTTAAAAGAACCGGAACATGGCCAACTTCCTCTTTCCTGCCATGTCCACCCCGCTCGGGGGTGTCTTCCAAACCGTTGCTGCCCATATCTCCGAGCTCCCATCTAACGGCGTCTCTCCGTTTGACGGGATTGACTAGATACCAAGCTCGTCGAGCGTCTTCTCATCCTCGGGCGTGAACTTGTTCTCCTCGATCTCGCGGCGATAGGCCTCGAGATTGCGCACTTCCAGGTACGTCAGCATTCCGGTCACGGCCACTTCGCCCTTGATCTGCGCCGACTCGCGCAGCAATTGCGGAATTAAGAGCCGGCCCTGTCCGTCGATCTCCACCTGCTGGCCCCAGTAGTTGGTGCGATCGAGAAACTTCTTCTTTGTGGGATTGAAGGTGGAGAGCCCTGCCAGTTTCTGCTCGATCCGCTCCCACTCCTCGAAGGGATAAACTTGAGCAACCTTCCCGTCGAAGCTCGTGATGTAAAATTGCTGCCCGTACTTCTCGTCGAGCACTCGCTTGAACTCGGCCGGGACCTTGAGCCGTCCTTTTTCGTCGACGCGAGTTGGGTGATTGCCGCGAAACATGACTGGTTAAAGATTGGCCACGTGGGGACGGACGCCCTCGTCCGTCCGGTCGCCTCGAAGAGGCGACAACTCCGGCCAGGGAGGCAAAAACGGTGACGAGTTGGGCTTTTTCAATCTCATTCAGGCTTTTATTGGGGGAGTCAGCCTTGAATTCCACCGTCACTCCGTTTTGTTTCACTTCCGCCCACGACCTATATCCTGTTCGCCACTTTCTACCACTTTTGACCACATCTTACGCCTAAATGCTTTGCTGTCAATGGCAAAGTTGCAGGCCATGTCCGGTCCATTTGTCTCAATCTGAAAAGCTCAACAACTTGCGGATTACTGAATAGGCGACCACTAGGAATGGTGTTTATGGATGTGGTTCAACTCTGGCTAAGGTCAATAACGTGAGTAGGTGAGGCTGTGGAAAAACGGACGGAGTTCAGTGTCCACGCGACGAGATCGACCGAAATCAATGTTGACGCATAATACGTGCGCACGTATTATGTATTCGATGAACCTGACCTTGTCAGTAGACGACGAAATCGTCCAGCGTGCCAGACGCCGAGCGGACGCTATGGGTAAGAGTGTTAATCAGCTGGTTCGGGAGTACCTGGAGCAATTAGCCGGAAGGTCGGATCGAGCAGCGCTTGCAGAAGAATTCCATCAGCTTACCCGTAACGCTACAGGAAATTCGAAAGGTTGGAAATTCAACCGCGAAGAACTGCACGAGCGCAGATGAGTCTCGCGTTCTTTGATACCAACATCCTGATCTACGCTGACGACACCTCGGCCGCAACCAAGCAAGCTAAAGCCGATGGACTCTTTCGGGAACACTTTGAACGGGGTACAGCGCTGCTATCATTGCAGGTCCTGCAAGAGTATTACTCTGCTGTTACACGTAAGTTAGGCACGGATCCCCAGGCTGCGCAGCGGCGAGTAGAGATTTTGGCTTCCTCGAACGTGGTTCGTTTCCAGGCTCGCGACGTTATCGCCGCAATTGAGTTCCACCGGCTGACACAAGTCTCATTCTGGGATGCAATGATCGTGCATGCAGCACGCATCGGCGGCGCATCCGTGCTGTACAGCGAGGATTTGCAACACGGGGCAATTATGGGCGGAGTTAAGGTACTGAATCCTTTTCGGACATGAGTTGGGCAGCGCGATGCGTGCTGCTGCATCATGCGAGCGTCTGGTCAGAAGCTATCTAGTAAATACTCGATAATGAAGAACGCACCTGTCCGTTGACGACCGACAACGTGTAGCTCTTGCCGTCGTTTCCCGACCAACTCTTCAGATTAAAGACTGCGCCCGGCCCGGCGTGGTAGGCCTGAATGCCGCGAATCGTCAGCGGCTTCCCCGGTGCGCACACTTCGGGAGCCCGCGTAACTTTCAGGAAGTAAGCGCCCTTGCCCGGACCCACAATTTTCGCCAATCCATCCGCATCGACCAGCACAGCCGATTTCTCATCAATCGCGATTTCGCGCGGGTGTGCGGACCAGCCGTCCTCGACAATTCGCGCCAAGAATCCCAAGCTGCGGCCCAAGCGATCGCGCGTGACGAAGTGACTGTCCGTCAGAGTATTTTTCAGTAGCTCCATGTGAAGGAAGTCGCGTACCAAGGTCACGCGATAGAAGAAAGGATCGTGCAGCACCTCGGCTGAAGTCAGATCATTGTCGGATTGCTTGTCCCGCAGTGCCCCATACACGAATTCGCCGAGAACTGCTAATCCGGCGCTGGTGCCTCCAATCGGCTTGCCTTCAGCAATGTCAGCATTAATCGCGTCCTGCACCGGCGTGCCCTTCCAGAAATTGACGTAGCGTGCCTGATCGCCTCCGGCGATGAAAATTCCCTGGGCGTTGCGAATAATGGCTGAGACTTTGGGATTTTGCGCAGACGCGCGATTGGGAATAATAACGGTCGCGACAGAATTGAGTTGGCAAAGACCATTTATGTAGGGGTTGTAATCGTCGTCGCCTGCCGCTCGCAGGACGAGAAAATCTCCGCCGCCGGATTTGGTGCAGAGCCAGCGAAAGGCTTCGTCCAGATCAGAGCCACCGCCCATCATGGCGATACCGAACTCAGTTTTCGCGTGACTCGATGAGCTGGAGCCCAAGCGTATGTATCGGTAGGATTGCGGCCACAAAGGCGCGGCCAAAAGGAATATGAAAAAAAACAATAGCCACGGGTTTTTCGCGTGTGTCAATCTGGATGACCAATTCAATTTCTGGGCCCGAATTTTGCTACTCGATGATCCTGAAATTGCCGCTGCAGTGCATCAAGCTCATGAGGTAAAGCATGCCATCGTAGTAGCGTTGTTCTCCCGATGGGACCGGTGTCTTCCATAGCTCTTCCACAAATGCTTTTGAGATTGGCCCGGGGGTCGCCGCGAGACTTCCCACGGCCGTCGTCGCGACCATGCCGACCGAATGCCGGTCAGAGAGCGGCTTGCCATCGAGCGTGTACCGATCGACGAATGTGCCGATTCCCTGACCATATAAAAAATTTTGGATGCGGTCGCTCAGCATGGTCTCTTGCGGCGCTTTGTGCCACCAGGAATAATCGACTGACCAGTTGCTCACGCTCCGCCATGAGTCATAGCTGAACGGCGTTGGCGCGCCATCGCGGCTAATGATTTGCGTGAAATCAAAGTAGTTGCGGTCTGGAGTCAATCCCGTCTCGGGACCTGTGACCTTGAGGAACATGTCGCGGCTCACGTCGGCGGCTTTGGCCCAAAATTCGCGATCCTCTTCCGGTCCCCAGCGCGCCCACAATTCGTAGAATGCCGGCAGATGATAGGAAGCGTCGGTGAAATTTATATCCTGATTGGCGACGAACTTAATCATGAAATGGTCTTCATCGACCATTGGGCCAATTGTTTCGGAATGCGGCGCGTCCCAGGGCGCGTGAAACGCCTGAAGCTTTTCTCCTTTGGCGGCCGCTTCCTGCTCGCGGCGTTTGTTGTTCGGGCTCGGCCAGGAATGGTCCGGCGCCACAAACGGCGGATCTTCGTGATGAATTCGGAACGGGCCCACTCCCGTGAGCACAGGATGATGCCGCATCCCACGCAGGATTTTATCCGCTTCCGCTTTGTAGTTATAAATTCCCTGCCCGTTCCCCCAGCGATGGGCCGCGAAATAGAGCGACATAACGAAATATTCTTCTCCGTCGGGTGCAGCTCCGGTAGAGCGTGGCGTGCCATCGGTATTCATTGACCAGGCGAAGTAACCGACAGACGGGTCCTTGGGATCGGTGATGAGCATGTAAGTGTTCGCCCAGTTCCAGAGGGCATCGAACTCGCGCTTCTTATTCAGCTGGACGGCGATCATCATGCCGTAGCTCATGCCTTCGGTGCGCGCGTCGTTGTTCGCCCAATCCGTGATGTAAGCTAGCGCGCCGTTTTCGTTCGCTCCGGTTTCGAAATAAATCCGCTGTTCCTGGCCGTCGCCGTGAAAGAGTCGCTGAAATGCTTTCTCGATCTTCGCGCGACTTTCTTCCGGCGGGTGTCCCTGCTCCGCGAAAAGATCGCGGTAATGATGAGTTTTGTACGCGCCGTCTCCGTCGCCTGGCATGCGCGGAATAAGGCCGAGTGGCGCATTCGTGTGAGGCACGGGCGGACTGAATTCGACCGGAGGTTTTGCCGTGGGCTTTGATACTTGAGAAACCGCGACACCTACGCAGAGCAGCGAGACACCGAAAACTTGCAGAATGGGACTAGCAAAAACACTCAAGTGGCTACCCCACCCTTGTCGCCTCGTTTGCGACAGGGTGGGGGTTTTGACTTTCTCTACTTCGAATTCAAAATCCCCGCCCTGTGTCTCCAAACCCGGGAGACACAAGGACGGGGCACCCTCGGGTGTTTTTCTTTGTGGAGTCACGCTTTTCGCGATCAGTATTCCGCGAGCTCTTTCATCGCCAGATACAGATCCTGCACCTGCGGGAGGATGGCGCTTTCGAGAACCGGCTGATACGCGATGAAGGTGTCTTTAGCGGCAACACGCTTTACCGGGGCATCGAGATGCTCGAATAGCTCGCCGGCGATTCGTGCCGCGATCTCTGCGCCATAGCCCCAGCTCAGCGTGTCTTCGTAGGCGACAATCGCGCGGCTGGTCTTCTGGACCGAGGACGCAATAGTTTCCCAATCGTAGGGATTGAGCGAGCGCAGATCGATCAACTCGATTTTTAGGCCCTGTTCGCGATCCAGCTTCTGCACAGCCTGCAACGCTCGCGGCACGACCGCACCGTACGTGACCACGGTTAAGTCGGTGCCCGGATGGACCACCTTCGCTTTGCCGAGCGGAATCATATAATCCGGGCCCGGATAAGCCGCGCGCCCGTAGGTTTCTCGGTAAAGCCTCTTGTGTTCGAGGAACATCACGGGATCGTCGCAGCGGATGGCAGTGCGCAGCAGGCCAGCGGCGTCGAGCGCGTTCGAGGGGAAGATTACCCGCATGCCGGGCGTGTGCGTAAAGATACTCTCGCCGCATTGCGAGTGATAGATTGCGCCACCAGTGAGATACCCGCCGATGGCCACGCGAATTACGCAGGGCGCCGAGAAAGCGCCGTTCGAGCGCCAGCGAATCACCGGCAGCTCGTTACGCAGCTGCATCATCGCCGGCCAAATGTAATCGAAAAACTGAATCTCGGCTACGGGTTTTAATCCGCGAACCGCCAACCCCACAGCACGGCCGACAATGCTTGCTTCCGCGATAGGCGAATTGAATACTCGGTCCGAGCCGAAGTCGCATTGCAGGCCGGCGGTAAGTTTGAAAACTCCGCCTTTGCCTTTGACCATTTTCTGCCGCAGATATTCCTCGCGGCTACAATCGGCGACGTCCTCGCCGAAGATTACGATGCGCTCGTCGCGCTTCATCTCATCGTGAAGCGTCGCGTTGATGAGGTCCGCCATGGTCTTGGGCGCGGACTTCTTCTCAGAATCCTGTGTGGCGCG
>DATIYR010000422.1:0-10310 GCA_035517535.1 Terriglobales bacterium | reverse complement strand
TTGCGGGAGTCAGTTTGAGGCGATAATAAGGATGATTGGTAATGTGGAAAGTGGAAGTTAGTGTTGATCTCCCGCACGGAAATTATTGATTTAGTTGGCGTCCCCGACGGGATTTGAACCCGTGTTACCGCCGTGAAAGGGCGATGTCCTAGGCCGGGCTAGACGACGGGGACCTCAGTGCAGGCAGCTATCTCGCCTTATACCTTCGAGAACATCAAGCGAGCACTTCCGTGGCTAGAATGTTGATGTTAGCAGCGTGAACGACACCCCGTCAAAAGGCCGACGTGGATAGAAAAAATGTGCTCTGTCGATGACTGAAAGACGCACATCACTGAAAGAACCCGACCTGAATGAGCGCCACGAAATTTGCGAGATGGCTTGGTGTTCAGCGCAACACCGTCTTTGATTCGGCGCGGACCGCGGTCGCCACGCTCATCTCTCTGCTCGCCGCTCGTCTTTTGAAATTTCCGGAATTCTATTGGGCTCCGATTTCAACCGTAGTGGTTATGCAGTCAACCTTGCAGCCGCTGCAAGGGGCGTGGCAGCGCTTTGTGGGAACCGCTTTGGGCGCGGCGCTCGGGGCCCTGGTGGCCACGTTCCTCGGACGCAGCACGGCAATTTACGGTGTCGGCATTTTCGTCTGCGGGGTGGTCGCGGCCATGGCACGCTCCTGGAGCGCCTACCGGGTCGCCGCTATCGCGTTCACCATCGTGGTGCTGATTTCCCGCGGCCCGGCATGGGTCTTCGCCTGGCACCGTTTTCTCGAGGTTTCACTCGGGATCGCCGTCGCGCTGGCGATGGTGTGGCTTTCTCAGATCCCGCTGAGAAAGTAGGCCTTCCACGCTATGATGAGATTTGCATGGAACAGGCACTCATCTGTGATGCGGTAAGAACTCCATTCGGCCGGTACGGCGGCATATTGTCGTCAGTGCGGGCCGACGACCTCGCGGCCACACCGCTCAAAGCTCTCATGGAGCGCAACCGCAAGGTCGATTGGGGCGCAGTTGATGACGTAATCTACGGCTGCGCCAATCAGGCGGGCGAAGACAATCGCAACGTCGCGCGAATGGCGTTATTGCTTGCTGGGTTACCAAAAGAAATTTCCGGCGTAACCGTAAACCGCCTTTGCGGATCGAGCATGGAAGCGGTTTCGCTCGCGGCCCGCGCAATTAAATCCGGCGAAGCGTCGATTGTGATCGCGGGCGGCGTGGAGAGCATGTCGCGCGCGCCTTTCGTGATGGGCAAATCCGAAACGGCATTTTCGCGCTCGGCAAAAGTCGAAGACACCACAATCGGCTGGCGTTTCGTTAATCCAAAGATGAAAGAGAAGTATGGAACTGACAGCATGCCGGAGACAGCGGAAAATCTCGCCGAAGAGTGCCACATTTCGCGTGAAGATCAGGATGCGTTCGCGTTTCGCAGTCAGCTGCGCACTGCCGAAGCAGTCGCAGCCGGGCGGTTCTGTGATGAGATCATTCCGGTGAGCATCGCCGGCAAGAAAGGCGAATCTCAAATTATCAATAAAGACGAGCATCCGCGCCCCGATACAACCTTGGAAGCGCTCGCGAAATTAAAGCCCATCGTCAAAGCGAATGGGACTGTCACCGCGGGCAACGCCTCCGGCGTAAACGATGGCGCGTGTGCATTGTTGCTCGCTTCGGAATCGGCCGTCGCGCAATACGGGCTCACTCCAATTGCTCGCGTCATCGCATCCGCCACCGCAGGCGTTCTGCCGCGCATCATGGGGATCGGCCCGGTTCCAGCTACGCGCAAGCTTCTCGCGAAGACTGGACTCAAGCTCTTACAGATGGACATCATCGAACTGAATGAAGCGTTTGCCGCGCAGTCCCTCGCTGTGCTTCGCGACTTGGGCCTGCCGGATGACGCGGACTACGTCAACCCAAACGGCGGCGCGATCGCCATTGGTCATCCACTGGGCGCGAGCGGAGGCCGCCTCGTCACCACAGCCGCGTATCATCTTCGTCGTACCGGCGCCCGTTACGCGCTGTGTACAATGTGCATCGGCGTCGGGCAGGGCATCTCGACGATCCTCGAGCGTATCTGACTTGAAAACTACTACCGACTCCGAGTCGCGCTCTGAACCTCGATACATCGCTTCGGTTCACACCCTCAAGAAAGTCGGGCTATTTTCGCTCGTCTTCGTAATGTACTCCTACAACACTGGTGGCCCGTTCGGGCTGGAGGAGCAGGTGAGCACCTCCGGCCCGGGCATGGCGCTGCTCTACCAAATCTTCATTCCTTTTTTCTGGTGCATTCCTATCTCGCTCGTTGCCGCCGAACTTACGACCGCTCTTCCCGTGGAAGGAGGTTTTTATCGCTGGAGCCGTGAAGCCTTCGGCGACTTCTGGGGATTTCTTGCCGGATGGTGGAACTGGTGCGCTTCATTTTTATTGGGCGGTGCCTACGCGGTGCTGTTCGTTGATTACGTTGCCCCGCAAATCGGGCCCTGGAAGCACTATTGCATTTCTCTGTTGGTGATCGCCGTCATCGCTTACGTGAATGTGCGCGGCATTCGGCTGGTCGGGAGATTGGCAACGATTCTTGAACTCATCGTACTTTTCGTGGTGCTGCTCATGTGCGCAATGAGCGTGCGCATGTGGCATCACAATCCCTTCGTGCCGTTAATCCCGCCGCACAAGCCGGTGTTTCAAGTTTTTGGAGTCGGCTTCGCCCTCGGACTTTGGCTCTATGCCGGATACGAGCAACTGTCTTCCGTTGCCGAGGAAGTGGAAAACCCGCAGAGAAATTACCCACGCGCGCTGGCATGGGTGGTGCCGCTTTCCATGCTGACCTATTTACTTCCGACTGCCTGTTCGCTCGCGGCATTAGGGAATTGGCAGCAGTGGCACGACGGTTACTTTTCCGAAGCGGCGCGCCTCATCGGCGGACGCTGGCTCTGGTTCGCCATCACTCTGTCCGCGGCGACCATGAGCCTTTCCATTCTGAACAGCACCGTCCTCAGCACCACGCGCATGCCATTTGCCATGGCCGAAGACGGATATTTTTCTCCGGTTCTCGCTCGAGTGCATCCGAAATATGGCACGCCCTGGCTCGCGATCCTGCTTTCAGCCGCGGTGTATTGCCTGGTTGCGTGGCACACGCTCTCGCAACTGATTTCCGTTTACATTTGGCTGCGGATCGCGACTTCGATCATGACCGTGCTCTCGGCGTGGCAATTGCGCCGCAAACGTCCTGACCTGCAAAGAGCCTTTCGCATTCCGTGGGGAAAGAAAGGCCTCGCCTACGCGGTGATCGCACCATTAATAATGAGCGGAATCGCCATGATCGCCAGCGACAAATTCGCTTTGAAGTGGGGCCCGGTGGCGCTTCTGCTCGGACCGCTCGCGTATGTTCTGTTGCGCCGAAAGCCGACGAATCAACTCATCCAATCAAGCACTTTGTAATAGGCGCCCGCGAGCGGCAGAAACCAAGGGTCGCCGTTGTACAAGCCCAATGGCGCGCCGGGGAAGGGAATCGCAGAGAACGGATTATCAATTCTTTCCCCGCTGATCTGCTCCGCGATTTTTGCTCCCAGATAGGTCGCCATCGCGACGCCGTGTCCGGCGTATCCGAGCGCGAAATGAATCCCATCCGATTTGCCCGCGTGAGGCATGGTGTCGAAGCAGAAGTCGAGTGTCCCGCCCCAGGCGTGCTGAATTTTTATATCGCGCAATTGCGGGTAAACGGCGACCATGTCCCGACGTAGAATCTCCGCGCTGCGCTGAATCGTGTTCTTCGTCTCCGGGAAAAACGCAGCGCGACCGCCGAACAGCATGCGATTGTCCGGCGTGAGCCGGTAATAATGAAGATAGTGCTTCGAATCGGAGATCATGCGGTTGCGCGGGCTGAGCTGGTGCGCCAGATCTGCCGGGAGGGACTCGGTCGCGATGATAAACGACCCAATCGGAATGACTTTCTGCTGCAATCGCGGGGTTGCCGCGGACGTATATCCGCTGGTTGCGACAAAGACATCTTTCGCGAACACGGCGCCCCGGGAAGTCAGGGCCGTAAATCCTCGCGAGCCGTTTTGTGAACCTGGCTCCACGCGCAGAACGCGAGCGTTTTCGTAGACACCTGCGCCCAGCCGCAATGCCGCGCGTGCCAGTCCGGAAACATATTGCGCGGGATTCACTCCAGCGCTGCGCTCGTCGACGACGCCACCGAAATAAATATCAGAACCAACTTCGTCGCGCAGTTCCCCGCGCGGGATGATTCGCAAATGCTGATTGAACTCCCTTGCCATGAGTTCGACCGAACGCGAGTAGGCGTCGAAGTGCGACTGCTTGCATGCGACTTCGAGATAGCCGCAGCGGGAGAAATTACAATCAATTGCCTCCTCGCGGACGATTGCTTCAACCAGATCAATAGCCGCTACCGAACTCGCGTGCATCTGGCGCGCCGGCTCGACTCCGTAGCGGGTTATCAACTGCTCCGCACTCAGCTTCAATCCCGTCAGCACCATTCCGCCGTTGCGCGAGCTCGCGCCCCAGCCAATAGTGTTTGCTTCGAGCACGACGACCTTCGCGCCCTTTTTCGCGAGAGTGCGTGCTGCCGAGATTCCTGTGAATCCCGCGCCAATCACCACCGCATCTGCTCGCGCCGGGAGTTCGGCGGGAGTGCCCGCAGGCATCGCGGTCGTCGTCAGCCAGTAATTGGAGTCGATCCCCGTCATTTCACGTTGACGACCAGCGACCGTAATCTCTCCGCCGCCAACTCGGGCGTAATGTCGCGTTGTGGGGTGCCGAGCATTTCGAATCCGACCATGAATTTTCGGACTGTGGCCGAGCGCAGCAACGGCGGATAAAAATGCGCATGGAAGTGCCACTCCGGGTGATCTTTTTTATCCGTGGGCGCCTGGTGAAATCCCATGGAATAAGGGAAGGGAACATCGAAGACGCGATCGTAGGTCGCGACTGTCTGCTTTAATATAGCGGCCAATTGCGAGGCTTCAGGCCCGCTCAGCTCCGGCATTGTTCCCAAGTGCCGCCGGCTGCACACCAGCACCTCGAACGGCCACACCGCCCAGAATGGCACGAGCACGACGAATGCATCATTCGCGCAGACGATTCGATTTTGCTCCGTTTGCTCGAGCTTCAAGTAGTCGCACAGCAGGCATGAGCCGTGCTTCTGAAAATAATTCTGTTGCGCCGTCAATTCGCGCCCCGGCGCTTGCGGAATCGAACTCGTCGCCCAAATCTGGCAGTGGGGATGCGGATTGCTCGCGCCCATCATCTCGCCGCGGTTTTCAAAAATCTGCACATGGTTTACCCACGGCTTTGCGCTGAGCTCGGCAAACTGCGCCGTCCAGGCGCGCACCACTTCCTCGATTTCCGGGAGGCCCATGCTGGAGAGCGTCAGATCATGCCGAGGCGAAAAGCACATCACCCGGCAGATTCCGGCCTCGCCTTCGGCCACGATCAGGCCTTTATTCTGCAGGTCGAGTCTCGACACCGGCACATCTTTTTTCAGCGCGGCGTAATCATTTTCAAAGACGAAAGTCGAACTATAGTGTGGATTCGCCGCCCCTCCCGCCCGCTGGTTACCAGGACACAAATAGCAGGTAGGATCGTACGCGGGCCGGTCAGCAATCGGCAATTTTTCAGTCGCGCCTTGCCAGGGTCGCTGGGTGCGGTGCGGCGAAACCAGCACCCACTCATTCGTCAGAGGATTAAATCGGCGGTGCGATTGTTGGTCGAGCTGAAGCGTCATGCTTTGGTGGATTTCGAGCGAAAAGCACGGCTAGCCTCTGACCTTACGCGCTCTTCTTTGCGGTTACGGCATAAAAGGCTGCCGGCGCTTGTACAACGTTCCTGCTGCCGCAGTACGGGCATTCGATCTTTCTTCCATCGTGCTCGCGCAGAGTCAGAGTTTTCTCAAAACTTTTATGGCAATCGTTGCAGACGTAATCGTACACGGGCATAGACACCTCCCGGTTGAATTCAAGAGAATTCTACGCCGCCTCCCGCGCCCGAGAGCTGTGATTATTTCTTTTCTGCGAATTGCACCGAAGCTTCTGTTTGCTCCCAGCTCAGCTTCATCGTGCAAGTACTGCCGCCCTCATCGAAGCTGATGGTGAAATCTTCCACTGGTCCGGATGTTGATGAAACCGACATCGGAATGCGCGCCAGTTCATCGGACTCGTATTTGTAAGGAATGCCCCACTCGCCGGTCTTCTTGTTCACGATCAGAGTCCATTTGCTCTCTTCGGGAACCGTGAAAATGGTGTAGTTGCCGGCTGGGATGTCCCGGCCGTCAGCCGTCAGCGCAGTGGACGTCACAAACGTAGTGGCTTCGTTTGCGCCGGTGCGCCAGACCTGACCATACGGGACCAAATCGCCCATAATTTTGCGGCCCCTCATGCGCGGGCTGGAGTAATCGACTGCGATGGTTTTTCCGTCTGCGAACTGGCATTTGGCCTGCGCCGGCGGGCTGGGCCGTGGGGCTTTTTTCTGCTGGGCCGATGAGATAGCAGCAAGCGCGATAATGATTACAACTGTAGATACAGAGATCTTTAACATAAAAACCTCCTTTAGGTTGATAAAGGGAACTCAGCTGCAACCGATTAGACTAATCCCGCGCACTCGAGGTTAGCAATTCCGCACGAGGATTTACGGCTAGTACCCGAGGTGATGTAAATAGCCCACGGCCGCCGCGGCGATCAGGCAATAGATACCGAACCAATACCATTTCCCGCCTTCCAGCCAGCGGCTGAGCCATTTGAGTGCCAGCAGGCCGGCGATGAATGCGCAGATCAGGCCGAGAACGCTGGTGGCTGCGGCCGACCCCAGACTGATACTCGCGTTCGCATGCCCGGCTTTGACCAGTCGCCAGCCTTCCCGTGCGACCACCGGCGGCGTGAGAATCACGGCGAGCGCGAAGCTGAAATCCTCGGCGCGCTTTTTGTCTACACCGGCGAGCATGGCAGTCGAAATGGTTGCGCCCGACCGGGAGAAGCCGCGAAATGGCAAACACAGTCCCTGAATTGCACCGATCCAGCTTGAACGGCCAGCAGTCAGGTCACTATCGTTGCTTTCTGCTGAGTTCGAGTCTGCAAAAAATCCAGCGATGAGAATAAGCACTCCGACAACAGCCAGCGCTGGGGCAATCAATTCCAAGTGACTGAAGAGCAGCTCAACTTCTGAATGCCGCACTCCGCGGAACCAGAATTTCTCGATGAGCTTAATCAGCACCTCGCCGATAACCCCGGTGATGGCTGTCGCCAAAATCAGAAAGAGAACGTAACTGCGCAGTGTTTCCTGGCTTTGAGCGAAGGTGTTCCGCCAGCGGCTCCAGAAAAACACGATGACCGCGAACATTGTGCCAGTGTGGAGCATGACCAGCAGCAGCGTCATCGCGGGAGCCGAGGGGTCAAGTCCCATGAGTTTTTCGGCGACCACGACATGGGCGGAACTCGAGACCGGAAGAAGTTCGGTCAATCCCTGAATGATGCCAACTAAAACAACCTGCCAAAGAGACATGCAGAGATCGTAAACGGGGCGCCCGTTGGAATAGAAGTGAAGCGAGTGGTTCCAGGATATATGAGGCCTGGCGCACTCTGAGGAATGCGAGAATGCGCCAGCCTCATTAACTGTCGTCGCGCAGAGTTCGCAACCTACTGCTTTGATTCCTGTGGAACGATCGCGACTTCCATGCGTTCGGTTCTGCGGACGATGGTGACGTAGGTTTTTGACTCCACCTGCGCATCCGTCAGCAAGCGGTGCAAGTCATCGACGCCCGCAGTCGGCTGGCCATTAAACGCGATGATCACATCGCCTTCGCGCAAGCCGGCTCTTTGCGCCGGGCTGCCGGGTTCGACTCCGACCACGACGACTCCAGTTTCTTTCGGCAGATCATAGAAGCGCACCAGCCGGCGATGCAGCGGCGTGGTCTGGGCTTCGACACCAATGTAGGCGCGGCGAATCCGGCCCTGGGTTAATAGGCGGCTCGCTACGAATTTCGCGGTATTGATCCCGATCGCGAAGCACAAACCTTGTGCGCCCATGATGGTCGCGGTGTTCACGCCGATGACGTGGCCGTCGGATGAAACCAGCGGCCCTCCGGAATTCCCAGGATTCAGCGAGGCGTCGGTTTGAATGACGTCTTCGATCAGCCGGCCGGAGTACGAGCGCAAAGAACGCCCGAGCGCGCTGACCACGCCGGCGGTGACGGTGTACTGAAATCCATAAGGATTGCCGATCGCAATCGCCAGCTGGCCCACGCGTAGTTTTTGCGAATCGCCGAGCGGTACCGCGGTGAGATTGGGCGCGTCAACGCGAACCACGGCGAGATCGGTTGCCGGATCATCGCCGATCAGGTGCGCGGGAAAGCGCCGGCCGTCGGGAAGCGAAAGCTCGATTCGCGTGGCGCCGTGGACGACGTGACTATTCGTCAGCACTAATCCATCTGGCGTAAAAACAAATCCTGATCCGCCGCCGTGGCGTTCGCGTGATTCGCCGTTCAGGCCGCGAGCGGATTGCGTGACCTCGATTTTCGCGACGGATGGGCTCACCTGTTCTGCCGCCGAAACCACCGCGCGAGAGTAGGCGTCGAGGAGCGCCGCATCTTCATTGGGAGGAGCGGGGTCAAGCACAGCGCCAGCTCCGATTGCGTTACTGGAAAGCAAATTCAGCATGGCTGGTAGATGAGATTCGGAACGAATCGGATTCAGAGCGGATACAAACTCGGGGTGCCGGTTTTGCGAGAGGTGGGTACGGCGAATTTGGACGAGGTCACTTCGCTGCGGCTTCTGTCTCAGGTGTGACCGAGCGCAATGTCAACCAATCCGTTCGCACCCGGTCCCATTCCTGGATCATTACGCCGTATGATTCAAAGAAGGCGCGAATGCGCAGCCGCTCCCAGTGGGCAATGTCCTCAAGAATCGGCGCCAGCACTGCCAGGGCGCTGGTGCTCAGAATGGTGCGCTTTGCCACTTGCGAAACGTGCCTGGCTTCAGAGACCGCAATTGTGTATCCGTCGCGGACGTTGGTGTGCAGCATAACGTGGACATCGGAACTTCCATCGCCGACGTAAACAATGTGGTCAGGACCGATTTGCGCCTTGCTCTGCAGTTGGTCAAGAACGAAGACCTTTCCATAGCCCGCAGTCGCGCGAGTAATGGTTTCGATCTCACCCGTATCCTTGTAAAGAAACTCCGTTCCAAAAATATGATCTTTCGGGACGATGCCTTCGAGCGCGGAGTGAACGATTTCAACCGGCGCTGCCGAAAGAACGTAAAAATCGAAGTGATATCCGGGAATTCCGTTCTCAAGAATCTGATACAAGAGAGCGATATTGTCTTTCAGCCGGATCTTTTTTCCGACTTCGTATAAATGCTCTTTGCGCACCCGTTCTTTGAATTCGGGATCGTGCAGCAGCAAGTAGGCGAGCTCCGCTCCCTGCTGCACCAGATTCAGGCGCGCCATGCCGGTTGACTTGCGCTCGAACTCTTCCGTGGGGATGCCGACCAGTTCGGCGAGTACGTAGCCGGAATCGTTGAACGTCAGCGTCTGGTCGAAGTCGCTGGCAAAGATAAACTCTTTGGTCGCAATGTCGTTCATTCATCTATTAGATTACGGCGACGATTAAAGGATAAGTAAAAGAAATCTATGGAGTTCATTGGCACGGTTTATCGCGCCTTTACTTAATGCCAGCGGCAGTTGAGAATAAGGAATTTGCCACAGGGTTATCTCGGTGGCATCAGGAGCGCAATTCATGGCAGCTACGGGAGAACTCATCCGCCTCATCAACTACGTTGACGACATCACCACCACGCTTCGGCGCATTCAAGCCTCGCTTCATGGAGTTGATATCGAAGAGAAGAAACGCCTGGCCGAAAGCCTGCGCAATGCGAATGACCGGATCAAAGAACTGCTGACCCAACTGGAGAAGTAGTGCCGGAGGTCAGGACCATCGCCGTAATCGGCGCCGGCCCCCTGGGCCGGGGCATCGCGCATGCGGCGGCGCTGGGCGGGTTTCGCACGATACTAGAGGACGTTTTGCCATCTGCCTTACGCAAAGCGGAAGACGAAATTCGTACCAACTTCGATAATGCCGTTGAAGGGAAGAAGGTTTCGACCGCTGATGCGCAGAACGCGTTTGGCCGAATTGAATTCGCGACCGGCGTAGAAGAAGCTGCGCGCGAAGCCGATCTGGTCATCGAAGCGGTTCCCGAGGAGATGGAATCGAAGATCGAGATTTTTACTCTCCTCGATAAGATCTGCCGGCCAGGAACAATCCTCGCCTCCAACACCTCTTCGCTGAGCATCACGGAAATTGCCAGTGTTACCTTT
>DATIYR010000421.1:0-4877 GCA_035517535.1 Terriglobales bacterium | reverse complement strand
GTGCCGCACAAACTCGTCTTCATAGCGCAGCGGCGGATTTTGCAAGCCTTCCCGCGTCAGCACCAGCGCGTTTTCGTGTGAGGCGCCACGAATCAATCCCTGCTGGCGCATCGCTTCGGCTTCATGCAGAAACCCAAATGTGCGCGCGGAAGCGATCTTTGAGACGTACTGGCCGGTGGTGAGCTCGAGCGAAAAGGATTCACGCCCAATCAGCGGATGCGGAAAATTGATCGTGTAGGAAACGGAGTACGCGTCCGCCGGATAAACCGCGATGAATTTGTTGCCTTCGCGCATCTCCAGCGGACGAAGAATGCGCAGGTAAGTTCGCGGGCGGCGCTGCTTGCGAACGCCGGCTTTCTTAATAAGCTCGATGAACGGCCGCGCACTTCCGTCCAGGATCGGCAACTCCAGGTTGTCGAGTTCGACGATTGCGTTGTCGATTCCCATCCCGACGAAGGCCGAAAGAAGATGCTCGGTGGTTGAGATCAGCACGCCCTTCTTCATCAGGCTGGTGGCATAACTGACGCGCGCGACGTTCCGTCCCACGGCTTCCACTTCGAAGGCATCAAGGTCAACGCGCCGAAACGTGATACCCGTGCCCGCGGGCGCCGGCAAGATCTTGAGATGGACTGGAGCTCCCGAGTGCAAGCCCACACCTTGGCATCTGGCCGCCGTGCGGAGTGTTTGTTCAGTTATCAGAGCCTCTCCTGCTGTTCAGATTAATAGCTGAGCAGTAAATCTGTCTGTGGCAATTTAGCCACACCACGTGGCAGGAATGACAACCGTAAGTTGCTGATTTACAAATGTTTACAATAACGATTTGGGAGGCTATGTATCCCCGCAAGGAATCGCGGCACCCGCGCGATCAACGTTTCTTGGCCATCTTTGCCTGCCCTGGGTCGAAGAACGAGTCGCTCAGGTTCTGGTTGTATTTCGCATCGGTGAGGAACGTCTGCGCGGCCATTTCCCCGTTAAACATGCGGGTGGTGTTGAACGGCGTCATGATGCCTTGAATGGGACGGTAATCGTCGAAGATCTCGTCTTCCACATTCCGCTCTTTGTCGGTGGGATCGCGCCAGGAGTAGCTCTTCTTCACCGGCAGGTGGGTGTTGATGTCCACGTAAATGGTGGCGCCCTCGTTCTTGTTGTTCATCACGGTCACTTGGTCGGCTTCTTTTTGCGCCGCGACCGTCTGCCCTTCGTAGAAGAGCGCGATGCCCGGCTGGTTCAACCACTGGCGCAGAACCATATCGAGCGAATAATGCCGGCGGCGCAGATAAGGACTAAGCTCGTCCTTCACGTCCAGGTTGCGAACACCTTTGTAAGTTACCTCGTAACCTTTATCGCCGTTGTAAATCTGCCACCAGTCCCGTTTTTTTGTGAACTCGATGCGGTCCTTATCAGGGAATTCGCGAAATCGCCAGAATAGAATTCCAAGGCTATTCGCCTGGCCGTGATGGAAACTGTAAGCGCGGCCCTCGGTGCTCATCTCTGTCCAGTGCAGATAGGCGTCTCCGCCCAGCGCCTGAATAGCCTGGTTGAGGACGGCTTTAGCTTTTTGCTGGTTCGCCTGGTCAACCGGAATTGCTTGCGAGGAACTCGAAGAGGATCCGGAATTCGTGGACGGAGCAGGCGCGTCCTGCCCCGAACAGAGCACCGTCAGCAAAAGGGCGATGAAAACATATTTCATTCTCTGGATATATTAGACGCCTTGAGCCTGCTCCAAAGCTGCCCGGCCCAGCTGAACTAACCCACCAGCACGGCCCCGCCATTCACGTTGAGAATTTCGCCGGTGATGAAACCCGCGTGGGGCGTGCACAAAAACAAAATCGGCCCGGCGACCTCTTCCGGAGTTCCAACTCGCTTGAGCGGAATCGGCCGAAGAACTTCCCTGGCGATTGCAGGATCCTCGAGTGCCGGTCGCGACATGTCGGTATCCACCCAACCCGGCGCGACCGAATTCACGTAAATGTGATTACGGGCGAGCTCCGATGCAAAGCTTTTGGTCATGCTGATGATCGCGCCTTTCGTGGCTGAGTAGTCCGCGTGGAATGCCTCACCGCGTTGCCCCGATGTGGAGCTGATGAGCACGATGTGGGCCGGCGATTTCGCGCTCGCGTGCTTCTTCATTTCAGCAACGGAATGCTTCACCAGAGCGAAGACAGCGTCAAGATTGATCGCCATCGTACGGCGCCAATGCTCGTCGGACATTTTGTCGATGGACAAGTCTTCCGCCGGCCATACCCCATGATTTGCGACCAGAATGTCGAGCCGCCCAAACTGCCGAACCGCAGCTACCACCAGTTCTTTTGCGCTCTCAGTCCCTTCGAGATTGCAGCGGAGCGCGGCACATTTTCCGTCTCCGAACTTCTTATTGCACTCGCCGGTAAGTTTTTCCGCCGCAGCCTGCGCCCTTTCGTAGTTGAACAAAACGCGCGCGCCGGCCTCGACAAACATGCGCACCGCTGCCGCGCCAATTCCGCGCGAACCTCCGGTAATTAACGCAACTCGTCCTTCAAGCGAAAGTGTCACCGGCATAAGCGAATAGTTTCGGGCCTGCAACTCAGGTTTGGCAAGTTGGAGTGAAAAGTCTAACTTCAGACATTCGGCATGCTGCGCTCGGATTTGAGTTCTCGCGCAAAAACCCGCACCAGCATTCCGTCATACTTAGTGCCGCTTCCGCGCTCCAGTTCGGCAATCGCCTGTTCGCGGGTCTTGGCCGGAGTGAGCGAACGATCGCTGGTCAGGTTTACGTAGGTGTTTGCCACGGTGATGATGCGCGCCCAGAGTGGAATGTCATCTCCGCGAAGGCCTGCAGGAAATCCGCTGCCATCCAGGTATTCGTGGTGCCCTTCGACTGCCTGCTTGATTCGCTGCGCCTCGGGGAGCGTGCTCAGAATTTCACCCGCAAAGCGGGGATGCGATTTCAGCAGCTCAAATTCCTCCTGGCTGAGAGATCCCTGTCTATTCAGGAGACGCTCAGGGACGAACATTTTTCCCAGGTCATGCACACGTCCGGCAAAGCTGAGCTCGCGAATATCCGCCGGTGAAAAACTCAGTGCGCGTCCCATCATCTCGCAATATTGCGCCACCGCCTCGCCGTGACCGGAAGCGTGCAGCTCCCGTGATTCCGCTGCCCGCGCCAGCGTCTCGATCGAATCCTTGAGCACCACGGCTTCTTTGTCTTCGTTTGTCAGCGCAAGTTTGCGCAAAGTGTTGACCAGTTCTTCCAGATGCTCTGGGCCGGTGCGCTCCCGCTGCAGAAATGCTTCGATATAACCGGAGACGAGTTGCCGCTGCAGCACTCCGCCGTCTTCGCGTTCGAAGTCCTCCGCCGTCGAAACCCGGTCGCCGCCGGCTTTCTTGGAGATGTACATGCCCATATCAGCAACGCGAATGATGCTTTCGGCCGAGAAGCCGTGCACGGGGAAGCTCGCGACGCCGAAGCTGCCAGTGATCTTGTGCTCGCTCAGCATCGGATCTGTGGCCAGCCACAAACGCAGGCGTTCTGCCAGAATCTGCGCCTGCTCGACGGAAGTTTCCGGCATCAGGATGATGAATTCATCACCGCCGTAGCGAGCGACCACGTTCGACTGCCGGCACTTGTTTTCGAGCAGCCGTCCAACGCGGGCGAGGACCAAATCGCCTTCGAGGTGACCCGATGTATCGTTCACCTCTTTGAACTTGTCGAGATCGACTAAAACAACCGAGAATGGCCGACCCGAGCGCGATGCGCGCTTCCACTCGGACGAGAGCGCTTCCCAGAAGAAGCGGCGAGTCTTGATTCCGGTCAGCCCGTCGGTGATCGATTGTTGCTGCAGCTTCTGGAAGACGAAGGAGTTGTGCAGCGCTGTTGCCAGCAAGTCAGCCAGCGTGTTCATGACCAAAACGTCATCATCGGAGATGGCGCGGTCTTCTTCGCTTTCCACGTTCAGAATGCCAAGCAGCGTGTCGCCGTAGGTGATCGGCATGCAAAGCACAGTCCGCGAAGTGGGCAACAACGATTGCAGTTGCCCGCCTTCGGTGGCGTGCAAGAGCGCCGTCTCGCTGGTGCGCGCTACGCGGCCAATGATCCCCGTTCCCAGCGCGATTTTCTTGCCTTTCTCGTGGGCAGTTGCGCCAGCCTCGGCTTTAATTTCAATTTCTTTGGTCGCGTAATCAAGAATGCCAATTCCAATATGGTCGAAGCGGAAGTTCTTCTGAATGTGCCCGACAATTTCGGCGAGCATCTGCTCAGCATCTTCGCTGGAGATCGCGGTTTTTGAAACGCTGTTCAGAAACGCAAACTGGCGGGTCCGGCGCTGCTCCTCAGCAAATAACCGCGCATTTTCGATCGCAACCGAAACCTGCCCGGCTGCGGTCTTTAGAACTTCCAGGTCGCGCTGCTCGAAAACATATTCCCGGTCCATGCTCATCGCGGCCATCACACCTGTGGCCTTGCCGCTCACCAGGATCGGCACGCCGCAGAATGACTTGGCTGGGCGAGACGGCACCAGTGTGACACCCAAGCGTTCACGCGCCCGTTCCAGGTCCGAGCGGATCAACAGCGGCTGCCCGGTGCGAAGAATGTATTCCGTCAACCCGTTCTCAACCCGCCGGCGGTGTTTGGGGACATGCTGCCCATCTTCAACTTGCAGCTCGAAAACAATCGCCTCGCCCTCCTGAAACGCGACGTAAAAGTTCGAGGTATCAAAAATCTGACCGAGCTCTTTCTGCACCGTGCGCAGCACCTCGCCCTGATTCAGACGCGAGCTGATCGCCTGCCCGATCTGCGTGAGCAACTGGTATTCTTTCGTGCGCCGCTGGGCATCGTGCATGATCACGTAGTTCTCGAGAGTCAAGCCGATTTGCAATGCGAGGCCGATCAACAGGCGAAG
>DATIYR010000420.1:0-6411 GCA_035517535.1 Terriglobales bacterium | reverse complement strand
GGCCCCGATCTCATGTATCCGTTTCTAGAGGAACTCTCGGTAAAGGCGGACGTGGCGGTCTCCGCCTATCCCAACGCAGGTCTGCCAAATCCTCTGTCGGAAACCGGCTTCGATCTGGCTCCGCAAGACATGGCGCGTTATCTCTCTGAGTTTGCCGACGGCGGGTTGATCAATATTGCCGGCGGGTGTTGCGGAAATACTCCCGAGCACATCGCGGCAATCGCGAAAGCGCTCGAGGGCAAGCCTCCGCGAAAATTCGGCACCCAACTCACCGAAACATCATTCGCACGCCCGAGCGAGATTGAGAGTCGAGCGTGAGCGCATCCGAGAGCGCCATCGCGGTCGCGTCAAAGTGGAGACCGCTTCGTCTCTCGGGATCGCAGCCGTTTACTCAACAGCAAGGCGTGTACATCATGATCGGCGAACGAACGAACGTCGCCGGCTCGCCGAAGTTTGCGAAGTTAATTAAGGAAGGCAAGTACGAACAGGCAGTAAGCATCGCGCGGCAACAGGTTGAGAACGGAGCGAACGTGCTCGACGTCTGTATGGACGAGGGCATGATTGACGGTGTCACCGCGATGACGCGCTTCCTGCAGGTGCTGGCCAGTGAGCCCGAAGTCGCCAAAGTTCCCGTTATGGTGGACTCCTCGAAGTGGGAAGTCATCGAAGCAGGATTGAAGTGCCTGCAGGGCAAGGGCATCGTTAATTCGATTTCGCTGAAAGAAGGCAAAGAAAAATTTCGCGAGCATGCGGCCACCATCTTGAAATACGGCGCCGCCGCGGTTGTGATGGCCTTCGACGAACAAGGTCAGGCCGCAAGTTACGACGACAAAATTCGCATTTGCGAACGGGCTTACAAAATCCTGGTGGATGAAGTCGGATTCCCTCCGGAAGACATCATCTTTGATCCCAACATCCTCACCGTTGCCACCGGCATGGAGGAGCACAACAACTACGCGGTTGACTACATCAACGCGACCCGCTGGATCAAAGCCAACCTGCCGTACGCGAAAGTAAGCGGCGGGGTCTCAAACATATCCTTTAGTTTTCGCGGCAACAATGCCGTTCGCGAAGCGATTCATTCCGCGTTTCTCTATCACGCCATTGCTGCCGGTATGGACATGGGCATTGTGAATGCCGGCATGCTCGAAGTTTATGAAGAGATCGAACCCGAGCTGAAGGTGATGGTCGAAGATGTTCTGCTGAATCGCCGGCCAGACGCCACCGAACGTTTAGTTGAATACGGCGAAACCTTGAAGGGCGCGGGCAGAGCCACTGAAAAGAAAACCGAGGAGTGGCGCAATGGCACGGTCGAAGAGCGCCTGGCGCACGCCCTGGTCAAGGGTATTGACACCTACATTGAAGCCGATGCTGAGGAGGCGCGGGTCAAGCTGGGACGCCCGCTGGCCGTGATCGAAGGACCGCTGATGGCGGGAATGGGCATCGTCGGCGATCTTTTCGGAGCGGGCAAAATGTTTTTGCCGCAGGTAGTGAAATCAGCGCGGGTGATGAAGAAGGCGGTGGCGCAGCTCACTCCCTACATGGAAGCCGAGAAGGAAGCGAGAGCTGCGGCTGGCGAGGTAGTAAAGTCGCAAGGGAAAATCATACTCGCCACGGTCAAAGGTGACGTTCACGACATTGGCAAGAATATCGTGGGAGTCGTGCTCGCCTGCAACAACTACGAAGTGATTGACATGGGCGTAATGGTGCCGTGCGAAAAGATCCTGGAACGCGCCAGGGCAGTAAACGCGGATTTGATTGGACTCAGCGGATTGATCACCCCGTCTCTCGACGAGATGGTGCATGTGGCCCGCGAGATGGAACGCCAGGGTTTTAAATTGCCGTTGCTGATCGGCGGTGCCACGACGAGCCGCAGGCACACAGCCGTCAAAATTGCGCCGCATTACAGCGAACCGGTGGTTCACATTGTTGACGCCAGCCGCGCAGTGCCTGTCACGACGACTCTTCTGAGCGATGAAAGTAAGCCAGCGTTTGTGGCGCACTATCGCGCCGAATATGAGGCGGTCCGCAAAGCCCACGCTGCGCCCAAGCAACCGACCGTCTCGCTCGAAGTCGCTCGTTCGCGGCGGACACCGATCGCCTTCCGTGCCGAGGACATACCTGTCCCGAGTTTCACCGGAGTGCGCGTCCTGGATAATTTTCCCCTGGCCACGCTGCGCGAATTCATTGACTGGTCTCCGTTCTTTCATGTCTGGGGATTGAAGGGAGTTTATCCGCGAATCCTTGAGCATGAAGAACAAGGGTCGCAAGCACGGCAGCTGTTCAAAGAAGGCAACGCACTGCTCGATGTGATCATTGATAAGAAGCTCATCACGGCGCGGGGCGTGTATGGCTTATTCCCCGCCACCGCGGTGGTTGATGACGTCGAGTTGTATATGAACGACAAGCGCGACAAAGTTCGCGAACGATTTCATTTTCTCCGGCAGCAGGCAAATAGGGAAGGAAGCGAGCCGTGTCGGTGTCTTGCCGATTTCATTGCGCCGGAGGAGACAGGGCTGCGTGATCACATCGGTGCATTTGCAGTGACCAGCGGGATCGGGTTAAAGGAACTGGTCGAGTGTTATAGGGCCAAGCATGACGACTACAACGCGATCATGGCTGAGGCGCTTGCGGATCGGTTGGCTGAGGCTTTCGCAGAATGCTTGCACAAGCGCGTCCGCAATGAATGGGGCTACGGTTGCTCAGAAAATCTAAGCAACGAAGACCTCATTCATGAAAAGTATCGCGGGATTAGACCCGCCGCAGGATATCCGGCCTGCCCGGACCACACGGAGAAAGGCCCCCTGTGGCGTTTGCTCGATGTAAGCGCGAACACCGGAATGCAGATCACCGAGTCGTTCGCGATGTGGCCGGGATCGAGCGTGAGCGGACTGTACTTCGCCCATCCCGAGTCGCGTTATTTCAGCCTCGGCAAGATCGAACGTGATCAGGTTGCCGACTACGCCGAGCGCAAAGGCATGGACGTTCACGAAGTCGAACGATGGCTCGGACAGAACTTGAATTACGATCCTGCGGAGTAGTGTCTGGATATCAGCACATTCGTAAGGAAACTCGGCATTGCGGGCGAGGACTCGCCGCACATCCGCGATCTTTTCTTTTCCTATCACTTCCTTTTAAACTGAGGTGCTTATGATCACTCCTACGCAGCCGAATTTTCATCTGGTGAATACCCCTGACTATCGTGAAACTTACGCCAACAGCGTGCAGGTGCGGGTGAGCGTCTGGGATTTCTTTCTGGTATTCGGCACCATGCAGCAGCCAGCGGAAAATCAGGTCGAGGTGCGGAATTTTCAGGGAATTTACCTGAGCCCGCAGCAGGCTAAGGCGCTGGCCTCGATCCTGCACCAGAACATCACCAATTACGAGAGCACCTTCGGCGAGATCAAACTCGATCCGCGCGTGCAGGCGGCGGGGCCGGTGCACTGAACCTGTGGCGTAATGCACAACTCGGGCTGGCGAAAACTGCGGCGCTTTTTTGTATTTTTGCCGCGGTACTCATCGCCGTTCACCTCCAGCTGCTTAGGCTGCCATATTTTTGGGACGAGGCCGGGTACTATATTCCGGCTGCTCGCGATGTTCTCGCTGGTTCTCTGATTCCATTTTCGACGCCCAGCAATGCGCATCCTCCGCTCGTGATGGCATGGCTGGCCTTGTGCTGGAAAATTTTAGGGCAATCTCCGCTGGTAACTCGCTGTGCGATGTTGTTGCTCGCGGCATTTTGTTTGTTGGGATTTCTCAGGCTTGGCCGCACTGTCGCGAATTCAACGGTTGCCGCCTGTAGTACTTTTCTCGTTGCGATCTATCCCGTTTTTTTCGCGCAAAGCTCGCTTGCGCAAGTAGACCTGCCCTCTGCGGGTTTCATCTTTTGGGGATTAGAGTCGTACTTTCGCCGACGAAAAATTGAAATGCGGTCACGGGCAGCTTCTCGCGTGCCCTGGTCCGCAGTTGCTTGGTTTTCTCTCGCCGCGCTCGCAAAAGAGACAGCTATTTTCGTCCCGATCGCGTTAGTTCTACACGGCTTGACATGCCGTGGAAGAGCGGCCCTTCAGGGCCGCGAGAGCGGAGCACAAAGAACTAAGCCGGCTCTAGGCGCAGAACCCTCTCTCGCGCTGAGCCTGTCAATCATTTCTGTCGCCCTTTGGTACGCCTACCACTACTCCCGCACTGGCCATGTTTTTGGTAATCCAGAATTCTTTCGCTACAACGTGCAGACTACGCTGCATCCGTTGCGAATTGTTCTCGCGCTGGGGCTGCGAATCTGGCAAACGCTCGTCTACCTGAATCTTTACGTTCTCACGATTGTCTGCCTCATCGCGATGAAGTTTCCTCCGATTCGAGACCAGAACGGCGAGCGACCGCGAATCGATCTTTCAGTTCAGTACAGTTTTCTCGCGATCATCATCGTGTACGTTGTCGTGCTGTCGATCATCGGCGGTGCGGTTCTCGCCCGTTACATGCTGCCGGTGGTTCCGCTGGTGATTCTGATCTGCGTCTCCACCATCTGGCGGCGGTTGCGCGCATGGAAAATCGTGATCGCGGTGATGGCAATTGCATTTGTCTCCGCTCTCTTTATTAATCCGCCATACGGATTCGCTCCGGAGGATAATCTCGCTTATCGCGATTACATTCGCCTGCATCAGCGCGCCGAAGCCTTCCTTCAGCAGCACTATCCGAATGCGCGAGTGCTCACCGCCTGGCCCGCCAGCGACGAACTCGCGCGCCCTTATCTCGGGTATATCCACGAACCGATGCAGGTGGTTCGGATCGAGGATTTTTCTGTCGAGCAGATGCAGTCAGCGGCCGCAGCGCGGTCACGATTCGATGTGGCGCTGGTCTTCTCCACGAAGTACCAGCAGCGCGTGCATCGTTGGCGGCTTTGGCAGGAGTGGGACTCGCGCTACTTCGGCTTCCACGTGGATCTGACGCCGGAAGCGGCGGCTTCTGTGTTAAGAGGAAATCTTGTTTATGTCGAGAGAAAGCGAGGTCAGTGGGTTGGAGTTATTGATATTAGAAATATTCAGGGAGCGCAGGCTCGTTAGTGGATCAACGCACGGAGAGAAGATCGCCGTTTCGATGCTGTATCCAGGAGAACTGCATAGGTCCTTCGACTCCGCGGGAAGTTCGCTTGGCGAACTTCCCGGCTCCGCTCAGGATGACACAGCGATCACCCCAGCAAATGACACGAATGCGTTTTGACGATCAGCCAAACCTGGCGCCCCGGCGCGAGCTCCAGCGAATCTCGCGCGGCGAGCGTGAGATGCACCGACATTTCAACTCCGCAGTCCACCCGTGCGACGACGATCATGTCCCGCTGCTCAAGCGACAATAACCGTCCCGGCAAAACATTCCTCGCGCTGAGCCCGACCGGCGCCGAAGTCGCCAGCAAAATATCTCCTGCGCTGATCCCCACTCGCAGCTTGGATCCAATTTCGGCCCGCACCAATGGTGTTTCGAGCTCAATGCGATCCCCTACCATACACGTCATGGTTCCTCGTTCTTCATGGATCGCACTTACCCGTGTGTCGAAAACATTCTCGAATCCTGCGAGCTGGGCGACAGTTTCGCTGCGCGGCGCTGACATAACCCGATGCGGAATGCCTTCGGCGATGATTCTTCCTTGTTCGATTACCAGCATGCGTTCGCCGAGCATGAAAACTTCGTCGCGATTGTGGGTTACGTAAAGTACGGGAATCGGCAGAGACTGCACCGACCGGCGCAGATCTTCGGCTATCTTCATTCTCACCGTCAAATCGAGGCCGGAAAGCGGTTCATCGAGCAACAAGATCGAGGGATGAGTTACCAGCGCCCGGGCCAGCGCAACTCGTTGCCGCTCCCCGCCAGAGATCTGGGAGGGAAGTCGTGACGCGAGGTGCGAGATGCCGAGCGATTGCAGCGCATCAGTGACACGCTGTTTACGTTCTCTCTTATCAATGCTGCCGAGTCCATACGCGACATTCGATTCCGCTGACATATGCGGGAATAGAGCCAAATCCTGAAACACGTACCCGATTTTTCGTTGCGTCGGGGGGATGTTGACTTTTTCCTTGGAGTCAAATAAAACACGCTCTCCAACCTGGATTCGGCCTTCGTCTGGAACCGAGAGCCCGGCGATGGCATCGAGCAAAGTCGTCTTGCCTGATCCCGATGGGCCAAAAAGAATCGTGATTCCCTGTGGTGCGAGGAAATCGGCATTCAATTCAAATTCGCCAGCTTTGCTCGCAAGCCGTCGACGCACCCGCACCTGAAGGACCGATTCAACGCGGTGGTCGCGGGCGGCCATTGCTGGCATCCGATCTATCGCGGCCATAAGCTCCACATGCTGCGGTTCAGCGAATACACGATTGCCAACATTCCGAATGCGATGACCAGCAGCACGAGGGATGTCGTGTT
>DATIYR010000419.1:0-2134 GCA_035517535.1 Terriglobales bacterium | reverse complement strand
GGAGGCGCCGCTGGCCAAGTCCCTGAGCACATTCAGGAACGCTGCCGTGGCTTCTTCATCTGAGAGCGCCTCGAGCGGAATTGTTGCGGCCAGGTTCGGCGAGTCCGGGCGGAATCGCACCGTAACCAGGCAATGTCCGCGTGAAGTCATCAGCGTGTTCACCACCGGCGTAAGCTCATGCGTCCATTCGGTGCGGGTTGTGAGCACAACCGGTCCCGGACGTGAGATCGTCCAGTTCCGCTCCGGGTTCGAGATCTCTTTCGGCTTCTGGGTCAGCCAACGATGGCGCGAAATTTCCAGGTGAAAGCTCGGCGAGTAGTCAAGGTCGGCTTCAAAGGTGAGCGTCTCTTTCTGTCTTCGCCACAAGCAGAGCAGCCATTGGATCGGAATTGGCCGAGGCAGAAGCTTAATCGTTACCCGCGCATTTTCAAACCAATGCGTGGCAAAGCTGAAGTGCGCCTGCAGCCGGCTGGCATTCAGCCACTTGGTTTCAAGCAGCCGCCCTCGGGTCGCGCATGCTGACTCCACCCACTGCAATACCAGCGCACCCCGGCGGCGGTTGTAGCGGGAAAATATCAAATACCAGGCCACGACCATTGCCGTCGCCGCGCAAACTGCGTAAATGCCGATCCGAAGCACCACGAACCCTCAGATGCGAATGGTACGACTTGGGGTGTCAGCGGGCAAGCCCCGTTATGTAGATTTTTGAAAATTTTGCAGGCTCACGCAAGTGTTTGCCGCGCATGGGTTTCCGAGCACCACGTTTACTTGCATCTACAATGTCAAAGTGCGATTCACAGTCCGCGAATACCGTCCCGAGGACTTCGACACTCTGTGGTCCATCGATCAATCCTGTTTCGCTCCGGGAATCGCCTACACCCGCTACGAATTGCGTACCTACATACATCGGCACACCGCCTTCACTCTGGTTGCCGAATCAGTCGAGCACCCCGCCGCTCCCAATCCCATTATCCTTGGATTCGTCGTGGCCGAGAGCAGTCGTCGCGCTGTGGGTCACGTCATCACCATCGATGTTCGCGCCGCCGCCCGCCGGCTTCGTGTCGGTTCAACTCTGCTCAGCGCTGCCGAGCAACGTTTGCGCGACTCAAAATGCGATTCGGTTCGCCTCGAAACTGCGGTGAACAATGCTGCTCTGGCCTTCTACAAGGGCCACGGCTACGATGTCACCAGCGTGATTCCGCACTATTATTCGAACGGGGTCGACGCGCTGCTGCTCGAAAAAAGTTTGCTTTCCGTGAAGACCGCCAGTTAACTTGCTCGCATGAAGGTCGCCATTCAGGGAGAACCGGGTTCATTCAGCCACGAGGCCGCCCGCCGCATGGTTCCGGGCTGCACCATCGTGCCCTGCGCGCGCTCCGCCGAAGTTTTTGACAAGCTGGAGTCCGCCAAAGTTCCGGTCGCGGTAATCCCGATCGAAAATTCTCTTGCCGGCTCGGTTACCGAGCACCTCGATCTTCTGCTCGCCCGCGAGGTTTTCATCCAGCGCGATTTTCATCTCCGAATCATTCACAACCTGATTGCGATGCGCGGAGTGAAGAAGACAGAAATTCGCCGCGCCTTCTCACATCCCGTCGCTCTCGATCAGTGCCGTGACTACTTCCGCGCGAATCCGAAGATTCAGCCGAATCCGTTTTATGACACCGCGGGAAGCGTGAAGCACGTAATTGAAAAAAAATTGCGCGACGCTGCAGGAATTGCCAGCCGCCACGCCGCCAGTGTCTACAACGGTCGCATTCTCGCCGCTGGAATCGAGGACGACAAGCGCAACTTCACGCGGTTCTTCCTGCTCCGTCGCACGCGCCGACTTCTGCCCGGCGCGAATAAAACTTCCATCGCATTCGGGTTGAAAAACGTCCCCGGTGCGCTACACAGAGCCCTGCGCGTCTTCGCCGACCGCGACATCAGCCTGACGAAAATAGAATCCCGCCCGATCCGCGGCCGCCCCTGGGAGTACGTTTTCTACGCCGATTTTTTGCGCGGAGACGACAAACTCGCGCGCGGCGCACTGCTGCAACTCAGAGCAGTGGCGGATATGGTGAAGGTTTTGGGAGTTTACAAGGCCGCGTGAAACGCACGGACGGCCAGAGCATAGTCCCAGCCCTGAATTTCAAGC
>DATIYR010000418.1:0-10402 GCA_035517535.1 Terriglobales bacterium | reverse complement strand
GACACGCTGATTTTCCTGACCGATGTGCCGGGAGTAACGGGCGCCGATGGCAGCGTGATCCCGTGGCTAAACACGAAGCAGGTTCCGGCGCTGATCGCTGGCTCGGTGGTTGGTGGCGGGATGTTGCCGAAGCTGGAAGCGTGCGGTAACGCGCTAAAGCGCGGTGTCGGGCGCGTGCGCATTCTTCCCGCAGCGCAGGCGGAAGTCCTGCCGCAATTTTATTTTCAGAAGCTTGAATACGGTACCGAGGTGATCGGCGCATGAGCCTCGCTTCTGTAATGCAGGCTGAGCAGAAGTTGCTGCTCCCGACCTACGACCGGCAGAAGGTGCTCTTCGCGCGCGGCCGTGGTGTTTATCTGTGGGATTCGAACGGAAAGCGCTATCTCGATTTCCTGAGTGGGATCGGTGTGAATGCGCTCGGCCATTCGCATCCTGCAATTCAGCGTGTGTTGAAGCAGCAGGCGGGAAAGCTGATTCACACCTCGAATCTTTTCTATCACCCCTATCAGGCGGAGTTGGCGAAGCGCCTGACGAAAATGTCCGGGCTGGACCGCGCATTTTTCTGCAACAGCGGGACCGAGGCGTGGGAAGGCGCGCTGAAGTTGGCTCGAGCCTACGCTCGGGCAAACAACAACAACGGTCACAAAGCGAAATGGAGATTGCTGGCGCTTGAAAATTCTTTCCACGGACGCACATTCGGGTCGCTCGCGACCACGGGGCAGGAGAAGTATCGTCATCCGTTTACACCGCTTGTGCCCGGAGTGAATTTCGTCACCTTCAACGATCTCGAGGATTTGAAGCGGCAATTCGATGGCAGCGTATGCGCTGTCTGCCTCGAGACCATCCAGGGCGAAGGCGGAATCAATTTCGTCAGTCGCGAGTTTTTGCAATTGGCGCGTGAGCTAACGGAGAAGTCGGGCGCACTCCTGATTCTGGATGAAATTCAGTGTGGCTTGGGCCGCACTGGGCAGTATTTTGCGTACCAGCACTATGGAATCAAGCCAGATATGGTTACGGTTGCCAAGCCGCTTGCAGCGGGTTTGCCGCTGGGTGCACTGCTCACGACTGAGCGTGTGGCGAGTGGGATGCACCCTGGGCTCCATGGGACAACGTTTGGTGGAGGGCCATTGGCGTGCGCGGTTGCGGTTGAGTGCCTGAAGCAGATGGATCGTCTGCTTCCGCATGTTGCGAAATTAGGGAAATATTTTCTGGCTGAATTGCGCAAGCTTCAGTCAAAGCACAATTCGGTTAAAGACGTGCGCGGATTAGGACTGATGCTGGCACTACAGCTGGAGTCGGCAGAGCTCGCGAAGTCAGTGTTGGCGCAATTGCTCGCAAATGGAATCTTGATCAACCGCACGCACGAGACGGTGCTGCGATTTTTGCCGCCGTACATCATCGAGAAGAAACATGTAGATGAAGTAATTCGTGCTCTCGACGCCTCACTGCAACAACACAAAAGCATTAACCACAGAGGGCACAGAGTCGCACACAGGAAAACCACAGAGGAGGTAGTCACTCAGTGAGCAGCCAAACACTAACCGCACCGGCGAGACCGCAGCCGGCAATACATACGATTCCGGGCCGAGACCTGGTTTCGATCCGCGATCTGTCGCCGATCGAAGTCGAATCGCTGTTCGAACTCACGGGCTTGATGAAGGCGCGCCCGCATGACTTCCGCACGGCGCTTGCGGGAAAACACGTCGCGATGTTTTTCGAGAAACCATCCCTGCGAACGCGAATCACGTTTGAAGCGGGAATTTGCGGGCTCGGCGGATCGGTCTCGTTTATCGATCAGCGCCACGAGCGACTGGATGCGCGTGAGTCACTGAGTGACATTGCGCATAATCTCGAGCGCTGGGTGAGCGCGATTGTGCTGCGCACATTCGCCCATGAAACGGTCGAGGGCATGGCCGAGTTCGCCTGTGTGCCGGTGGTCAACGCGTTGAGCGAGGTCGAGCACCCATGCCAGGCGCTGGCCGACTACTTCACGCTCCATGAGAAGTTCGGAAATCTGCGCAAGATAACGCTTGCCTACGTCGGCGACGGAAACAACGTAATGCACTCGCTCTTGTTAACGGCAGCGTTGCTTGGCTCGAAGATTCGCATTGGCACACCGAACGGCTACGGCGCGGACGCGAAGATCATGGCTGACGCGCTTGCGATCGCGAAAAAGACCGGCGCGAAGATTGAAGTCGTGACCGATCCGCAGGAAGCGGTGCGCGGAGTCGATGCGGTTTATACGGATGCGTGGACGAGCATGGGTCACGAGCACGAGACCGAGCAGCGCGCAGAAATTTTTCCGCCGTATCAAGTTAACGACGCGCTGATGGCGAAAGCCGCGCCGCATGCGGTGTTCATGCATTGCCTGCCTGCTCACAGAAACGAAGAAGTCACAGACGCCGTGATCGATTCCGTCCAGTCGGTGGTATTTGATCAGGCGGAAAATCGGATGCACGTGCAGAAAGCGATATTAATGATGCTGGCCGGCGGCAAGACGGGCCGGCCGATAAGGAGCGCTCATGCCTGAGAAAGTTGTTCTTGCATATTCCGGTGGTCTTGATACCTCGATCATCATTCCTTGGCTGAAGGAGAACTACGACTGCGAAGTGATCGCCATGGTGGCTGATGTGGGCCAGGGGGACGACATCGAAGCGGTCGTTGAAAAGGCATACAAAACTGGAGCGAGCAAAGTTGTCGTAGAAGATTTGCGCGAAGAATTTCTCGCCGGCTACGTCTTTCCGGCGCTGAAAGCAGGTGCGGTGTACGAACACAAGTATCTGCTCGGGACTTCGATGGCCCGGCCGGTGATTGCCAAGCATCAGGTCGAGGTCGCATTGCGCGAAGGCGCAACCGCGGTCGCGCACGGATGTACCGGCAAAGGAAACGATCAGGTACGTTTTGAGCTTACGTATCAAGCGCTGGCTCCCGAGTTGAAAGTGATCGCGCCCTGGCGCGAGTGGACCTTGAAGTCGCGGGAAGATTGCCTCGACTATGCCGAGGCCCACGGAATTCCGGTCGCTGCGAGCCGCGAGAAGATTCACAGCCGCGATCGAAATTTGTGGCACATAAGCCATGAGGGCGGGGAACTGGAAGATGCCGCGAACGCACCATTTCCAAGCACCTGGCAGATTTCGAAGTCGCCGCAAGAAGCGCCGGATCGTGAAGAGCAGGTGCAGATTGAATTTGAAAAAGGCGTTCCGGTCGGTGTAAATGGAATGCGGCTTGATCCGGTGTCGCTGGTCGAACTGCTGAACGAAATTGGTGGCCGAAACGCGATTGGCCGCGTGGACATCGTTGAAAACCGATTTGTCGGAATCAAGTCGCGCGGGTGCTACGAAACTCCCGGCGGGACGCTGCTGATTGCGGCGCATCGCGAACTCGAAGCTCTTTGCTGCGAGCGTGATGTGATGCACTTCAAGCAACACATCGGGCTGAAGTATGCGGAGCTGGTCTACTACGGGCTGTGGTTCACGCCTCTGCGTGAGGCGCTCGATGCGTTCGTCGAGAGCACGCAGAAAGATGTGACCGGAACGGTGACGCTTGCTCTTTACAAAGGAAACGTTTCGGTCGTGAGCCGGAAATCGGAGTACTCGCTGTACCGCACGGATCTTTCGTCGTTCACGATGGGCGAGAGTTATGACCAGAAGGATGCAGCGGGTTTCATCCAGATCCTTGGCCTGCCTTCCCGGTCGAGGGCGCAAATGCAAAAACAAAAGCATTTATCCGCAGAGAACGCCGAGGACTCGCAGAGTTCGCCGAGTAAGCCAGAAGAGGTTGCGCGATGAAGATGTGGTCGGGGCGGTTTCGGCAACCGCTTGATCCCGCATTTGAAAAGTGGCAGCGTTCGTTTGATTTCGATTGCCGTTTGCTCGAATGCGAACTCGAGGCCAGCGCCGCGCACGCACGCGCGCTCAAGCAAGCTGGCGTGCTTGAGCAGGGCGAACTTGAATCCATGCTCGATGGGCTAGAGCAAATCGGCGTGAAGGCTGAGGAATCAGCGGAGTTCCTTGACGACGCCGAAGCAGAAGACATCCACCATTTCGTCGAAAAGCAACTCGTGAAGCTGATCGGTGATGCTGGCTTCAAACTGCACAGCGGGCGCAGCCGCAACGAGCAGATCGCTACGGACCTGCGTTTGTACGTACGCTCTGGGTGCGACGAGATCAGCGAGGCCATTTCGAATCTGGTTTCTGTATTCCTCGACCGTGCCGAGCATGCGGGTGACGCGGTAATGCCTGCTTACACGCATATGCAGCGTGCCGAACCGGTGCTGGTCGCGCACTGGCTGCTTGCCTATGTCGAAATGCTTTTGCGTGATCGCGACCGGATTGCCGACTGCCGCAAACGCACGAATCTTTGCCCGCTCGGTTCCGGCGCGGTGACGGGCTCGACGCTGCCTCTGGATCGCGAGCTGATGGCGCAGGAACTCGGTTTTGACTCGCCAACTACGAATAGTGTCGACGCGACCAGTGACCGCGACTTCGTGCTGGAATTTGTAAATGTCCTCTCTTTGCTAGCTGTGCATTTGAGTCGCTGGGCGGAGGAGATGCTGCTGTTTTCGTCACAGGAGTATGGATTCCTGCAGCTGCCGGAAGCCTATTCAACCGGCAGCAGCGCCATGCCGCAGAAGATCAACGGCGATCTACTGGAACTGACGCGCGGGAAAGCGGGACGCGTAGTCGGAGATGCTACTTCATTGCTGATCACTTCTAAGGGTCTGCCCCTCGCCTACAACAAAGACCTGCAGGAAACTCAGGAGCCACTCTTCCACGCGACCGAAACCGTGCTCTCATTGTTGCCGTTGGTTGCCGGATGGATGCAATCGGTTGAGTTCAATTTTGCGCGCATGCAAGCAGCTGCGGAGACCGGTTACATGAATGCCTTTGCCGCTGCCACATATCTGGTGCGCAAGGGCATACCGTTCCGCATTGCGCATGAGCAGGTTGGGAAAGCCGTGCGGCTCGCGCTCGACAAATCTTGCGAACTTGAGGGGCTTTTGCTCGAAGAGTTGCGCAACATCGATTCGCATTTCGACGAGGATTTCTACAACTTCGTGAAGATCGAAAACGTGCTGGCGATCCATGACGTGCCCGGCGGGACTGCTCCCGCACGCGTCCGTGAAGCGCTCGCCGCTGCACGCAAAAAAGTCGCCATCCAGGAGGAAGCGCATGCACACGCGTGACGCCTTGCTTCCTGACGCCGAACGCATCCACGAACTGATTTGTGCCTACTCGCCGGATGGCACGCTTCTGCCTCGGACTCTCGCGGAGATTTGTGAAAATGTCCGCGATTTCACGGTGCTCGAAGAAGCCGGGCAAGTGATCGGCTGCGGCGCGCTGCACTTGTACGGAACTCATCTCGCCGAAATCCGTTCCATCACCGTTCACAGGGATTATCAGAAGCGCGGCGGCGGCGAACTGCTTGTGCAGTCGCTTATGTCCGAAGCCCGAAAGCACCAGGTGAGCTGCATTTGCCTCTTTACGCGCAGTCCGCAGTTTTTTGCCAAGCTTGGCTTTGACTTCGCCCAGCGGGAAGATCTGCCCGATAAGATCAACAAAGATTGCTGTGTGTGTCCGCGCTACCACTGCTGCGATGAAGTCGCGATGGTAAAGGGCGAACTTCCTCGCTTTGCGATTCTTCCTGAACCAGCCAATGCCCTGGTGCGTCTGCAGATATGATCGCGTCCGGCCCGATTTTCCTTCCCAAAGGATTCAAGTTTTCTGCGGCGACAGCGGGCATAAAGTCGAGCGGCAAGCCGGATATTGGATTGATTATTTCCGATCCCATAGCCAGTGCGTCTGCCGTCTTTACCAAAAACCTGGTGGTTGCCGCGCCCGTGCAGGTGGGCCGCGCTTCACTCGCGAAGTCCAACGGACGGGTCGGAGCGGTGATCGTTAATTCCGGTAACGCGAACTGTGCGACTGGCGCAGCCGGAATCCGGAACTGCAAGACAGTTTGCGCCGAAACAGCGCGGCTGCTGAAGCTGCGGACAGAGGAAGTATTTCCCTCCTCGACGGGGATAATCGGAGTTCAGTTGCCGGTTGAGCCTCTTCTTCTGCAGTTGAAATTTCTAATTTCAACTGCCGGGGCGTCGGTCGATCACCTTCGCCGTTTCTCCGAGGCCATCCTCACCACCGATTCGAAGCCTAAGCTTGCAAGTGTTCCTCTGCGTTCGGGACGCGGCGCAATCACCGGTGTAGCCAAAGGCGCGGGCATGATTCACCCGCAGCTGGCGACCATGCTGGTCTATTTGCTGACTGATGTTGCAGCAACGCCGGCCGCACTGAGGAGTTCACTAAGAAATGCATGCAATGAAAGCTTCAACGCAATCTCGATTGATGGAGACACTTCCACTAACGACACGGTGTTGCTGCTGGCCTCGGGCGCGAGCGGGGTCCGTTATGCATCAGTCGGCAAAGAGTTTGATCAGGCGCTGCTTGAAATCTGCCGATCGCTCGCGGAGCAGATCGTTGCAGATGGAGAGGGCGTGCAGCATTTGATTCGTCTGCGTATCGAGCAGGCTAAAACACGCGGCGAAGCTTTGCAGGTCGCCCGCGCGATTTCTCATTCGCTCCTCGTCAAAACCGCATGGGCTGGGGCTGACCCGAATTGGGGCAGGATTCTCGCCGCGGCCGGGCGAAGTGGAGTTGCACTGGATCCGAAAAGAGTGAGCGTGCTGATTGGGAGTCAAATGGTGTGCCGGAATGGAGTCGCATCCGTGTTCAGTGAGAAAGCCGCGCATGAGGAGCTTTCGAAGGCGGAGTGCAAGGTTGAGGTGAGGCTTGGTAGGGGGAAAGCATCACTGGAGTTCTTGACGACAGACCTGACGACGGAATATGTGCGAATTAACGCCGATTACCCTACCTAGAACAACCATGCCGAAAATGGCGTGGCCCGGACTGACATCGTTCGGCTTCATCCGGGCCTTATGCGGGGAAACGATAAAAACCCGCTCCACCACTAACGCCAGTTTAGATGCCGCACGGTGAGGCGCTGGTTCGGCAGGTTGGAAGATTCATATTGTTTTCGCGTTGATCGGATCAGCGCGGGAAACTCCCCGCTGCATTACCTGAGGTGATAAAGGGACCCGATTATCGCGCCGAAAGCGGCGTGGGCCACGAACACAGAAAGCGGCGTCTGGTAACCGTAGTTCAGAGCCATAAATCCTGGTGGCTCCAGTTGACGCTGGGCGCTGGGCCCGTGGCGTTCAGAGGCCATGCGCGGATGCAAGCTCGGCAAAAGTGACATGACCACGGTCAGCATAAACAGGGCGTGCGCCAGTCCAAGCAGCAGACCGAACCACCAGTTCGCCATGTGCTCAGCCTCAAAGATGTAAACGTAGAAGAAGGAGAAGAACCAGCCGTTGAGAAAATGGGCAAGAAATCCGTAGAGCCGGGCCTTCTCGCGTTCGGGAGTCACGATTGTGCCGAGAAGGTACGGAACATTCATCCGCGTTAGACCGACGCCCTGGCTTGTAACGAGGAGCGTCGAAAGTGCCAGGGTAGCGATGAATCCCGAGAGTATCCAGCTTTCCCAATTCATGCGGCCTGCTTTTGATGCGGCTGTTGCGCGGTCGCGCTTTCCGGACGATGGGCGAGCTGTTGCTCGCCCTTTTCACGCTGGAGAAGCGAAAGAGCAGCACCAATGAAACCGACGTGCGTGAACGCCTGCGGAAAATTTCCCAGAGCCTGACCGGTTTTAGCATCGATCTCTTCGCCGTAAAGGCCGATGTCGTTGCGGTAGCAGATCAGTGTTTGTATAAGATTGCGGGTTTCCCGCATGGTCCCGCCCCCCAGGGCCAAGTATTCCGCCTCCCAGAAGCTGCAAATGGCAAAAGTGCCTTCGGGCGGAAGTTGTTCGGATCGATAAAGCAATCCTTCAGGGCTGCCGAGTCGTTTTCGTAGCATGCGATAGGTCGATTGCATTCGCTGCCCGTCGGCTTTTTCAAATCCGTACCAGGAGAGCAGGAGCAGGCTGGCATCCAGTTCGTGGCCGTCGAGTTCGCATACGTAGCTCTGCAGCTGTTCGTTCCAGGCGCGAACTTGAATCTGTTTGCGGATCGCTTCGGCTTGTCTTTTAAATTCGTCGACCGGAGCCCCCTTCAATTTTCCTTGCTCAGTTAACGAAACAAGACGGTCGAGGGCTGTCCAGCAGAGCAGCCGGGAGTGGGTGTGATTGCGCGGCCCGGTGCGTGGTTCCCAGATGCCCTGGTCGGGAGAATCCCAGTGTTTGGCAACATAATTCCCAAAACCGACCAGCACCTTCTGCATTTCGCGGTCGAGATACCCGCCGTGAAAAGCATATTGGGCTGCGGCATCGACAACTTCGCCGTAAACGTCGAGTTGGATCTGATCGCGGGCAGCGTTGCCGATGCGAACTGGACTTGACTCTCGATACCCGCGGAGGATTTTCGATTCGCGCTCTTTCGGCGGAGAGTTCCCGTAAACGGTGTAAAGGATTCGAAGCTCCGGCTGGGTGAGGCGGGTAGCGTGCAACATCCAATCGAGAAAGCTCGATGCTTCGCGCCAGAACCCAAGCTCGAGCAGGGCGCGGATAGTGAGCGATGCGTCGCGCAGCCAACAAAAGCGGTAGTCCCAGTTGAGATTGCCACCTGTGCGCTCAGGAAGAGAGCTGGTGGGCGCGGCGATGATTGCGCCGGAAGGCGCGAAGATCATCAGTTTTAGCGCGAGCGCGCTGCGAATGACTTCGTCGCGATAGTCGCCATCGTATTGTGTCTGCGCGGCCCACTTTTGCCACCAATCGGTGCAAATCTCAATTCGTCGCGGAATTTGCTCGAGCGGCGGCAGCACGGCTGGTGAGCTGAGTGAGTAGCTGAAAGAAAAAAGGAGGGTCTCGCCAGCCCGAATGGTTGTGCTTGCGAAAGCGCCCGATTCCCCCGCCTGCAGAGCGACGCTGCTACGAAGCCAATACACGCCACGACCATTCACGATCCTGAGTCCAAGTTTGCCCCAGTCACGAATTACGACGGGGGTCTCTCCGTAGTTGGCGCGCGGCACCAGCGCGATCTCGACCTGCATTTCTCCGGAGACGCAAGTCAGTTGTCGAATGATTTCGCGGTCGGGAACCATGGAGGTGGCGAGCGCGTCTCGAACCGGCATGAGATCGATGAGTTCGGCACTGCCCGACGAGCAGTGGAATGTTGTCTTAAGTACGTTTGAGTTTTTTATGTACTCGCGCTCGATGGAACAAGTCCCAGCAGGCGAGATTTTCCAGAATCCACCGCGTTCGCGGTCGAGAACCGCAGCAAATATGGATGGCGAGTCAAATCGCGGCCAACACAGCCACTCGATGCTGCCGTATTTCGAAACCAGCGCCGCAGTGCGGCAATCGCCAATAATCGCGTAGTCGTCAATCTGGGGAAATGGGCCGGGTACGAAAAACTCCGTGCCTTCTTCACTTCGACCACGGACAAGCGCGGAAACGGATTCTTGGGGCATTGGAGCTGGCCACGGACCTGATGAATCTCACAAAAACGACTCTAAATGGATGCAAATACTGGACTAAGCTTTGCATCGAGCGGTTTTGAGAGAAATATCGTCTAACGACAAAAATACAGTATTAACCTGATAGACCAGCGCTCCACGATTCAATTACACATTAGTCAGCCCCAACGCGAAGGAGACGGAAGGCAGGCGTTGGTCGTACCTCCCCTTTATCCAACGCCTGCCACCTCCCTAAACCGGCTCCGACCCCAAATCATAAAAATCTGAATTGCCTTGGGATATGAAGTTCGCTCCTGTGTGGCCCGACAACACGACATCCTGCACGTACAGGACTGTACGAATGGTGCTGGAAATCGGCCAAACGTTTCAGGCGGCGATGTTTGGTTTGAGAACGACTGCCTGGAGTTGGTCGAAGACCAAGGTCAATTTGGACGAGCACTCGCCGCAAAGCCAAAAATGAGAAATGCGACGCGGTGACTTGGAGGAGTTCTCCGGTTGATCGGGATGGCGCTGCTGGCGTACCTCGAACTGAAAAAGACGGCCATCACGCAGGTAACGAAGCGGAACAGCGCACGATGGGTTGGCGCAATTCGAAACCATAAAATCCGCTCCTTGACGGCTCTTTGTGTATCGCACGGCCGAAGGATGGTTTGAAATCGGGTGAAATCTGTATTTCCTGCTAGAGCGCGTGGAAGCCCGCGCCGCCAAGATTTAACGCGGGTCTAATGCGCGGAGGCTGTGGCGCTTTTGATCGGAAAGAAAGTGCCGCCATTGAGAACGCAGCGCACGGCCTCGAGAAGATCGCGCGCCGCTTCGCTCTTTGAGACCGCACCGCGAATCGGACCAGCCTTGAAGCGGCCAACAACATCTTCCGAGAGGTGAAGCGAAAACATAATCACCGGAATGTTAGGACGGCGCTGAGCAATCTGCGCGGC
>DATIYR010000417.1:0-6039 GCA_035517535.1 Terriglobales bacterium | reverse complement strand
GAGCACGCCTAATCTGCTCGAAGCCAAAGTCAATCGCGCCATGATGGATGTTGCCCGGCTCACGGTTGCGGTTTGTGACTCGAGCAAGTTCGGCAGGCGCAGCTTGTCTTCCATCGCTCAGGTCTCTGAAATTCAGCACCTGATTTGCGATCGCGGAATTTCCAAGCACGATCTGGCAGCACTGAAAAAAGCCGGCCTTGAAATCACGCTGGTGTAACCGTCATTTGCTCGCCCGCAGCGCTTCGACTTCCTTGAAATGCGCGAACAACCGCTCGGCGTTCTTGTGGTAGATCTTCTCCAGCACCTCATCCGGCAGGTGCATGCCGGAAATTTTCCACCTCCCCTGGCCGGGATATCCCCAGTAGTCGAAATACTCGTCGTCAGTCTCCAGCCAACGGAAATGATTGCGGTACATTTCTTCACTGATGGGATTATCGGTGCCGAACATGATGCGGTCCTGATATTTGATGAAGAACTCCCGCGCGCGCATCGGCTGTCGTCCCAGTTCCGCTTCTCGCGCTCCGAATTCAACCATCACATTCGGCATGGTATCGAGCAAGTGGCCAACATAGTCGAGGTTCTCCGGCCAGTTCGCCATGTGCAGCGCGACAAACGTCGTGTGCGGATGCTTGGCAAACATGTGGTCGCGCTCTCGAAGCAATGTCTGCTTGCTTGGAAATTGCGGGCCGTAGAAGCTCCAATCAGGATGATTTATGAGCTCTTCATATCTCTCATTCCGATTATCGATGGGATGAAAGAATGCCTCAGGATCGCTGGTATGGATCGAAACCGGAATTCCGAGCCTGCCAGCTTCCTCCCAAATAGGATCCAAGCGGGGATCATCAATCGGAATCAGCTTTCCTGATTTATCGCGGTCAGTAAGCCCGAGATCTTTCAATTGCTTCAGCCCGCGCGCGCCTCTTCTCACCGAATCATCCAGCTGCGCCACCATCTCCTGGCTGAAATTCGGATCATCAATTTTGCTGAAGTCGATCTGCTCGAAAACGATGAAACGTCCCGGATACGGCTTCACCATTTCATCAAGCACACGCTGCAGCTTGTCGCCCCACATTCCGGTGAGGATTACCACTGTGCGCACATTGGTCGCGTCCATGGCCTGCACCACGCGCTCGGGTGGCAGGTGCGGATCAATTCCCATGGCGTCGTTCTGATGGTTGTGAACGTCAATGACGTAATATTTGGCGCGCTCGATCTGGTGCACCGGCGCATGCAGCATCGAGACCGGATGGAAATCGCGAAGCAGCAGGGTTTCGCGTTTTGCCGCATCAGGAGCGGCTTGATAGCCGATGCTCGTCGACTGCTGGTTCTGCTGACTGCGGGCAAGCCGAATCGCCGGCCAGATGGCGATTGCGGCGAGTAGGAGGACGGTGAGGACGATGTTCTTTTTCATAGGCAAGCCTCGTTACGCCTGAGATTCGAATGAATTGAAAACGGAAGTAAAAACAACCATTCGCAATATAGCGCAACACTCCTCAGAAAAACGCGGATTTTTTTTTGAGGATACTGAGGCTGTGAACTTGAGATCGCCGGCGCCAAGGATGGCGCTTCGTCTGCTGCGTCAGCTGTTGGCTGGATTTACGACAACGGCTCGACTTTATCCACGTGGATAAGGTTGATCGAACGATCGAGGGTGCCGGTGACCTGAACCCGGCGACCAACGTAGGATTCCACCTGTTGACCGTTGTCGAGTTTATAAGAGGTGCCTTTGGAAACTTTCAACACGTAATTGCCCGATTCCTTATCGATGATCCCGGTGAATGTCTGCGCGGTGGGAGTCTGCGACTCCGACTCTGTAGTCGGCGGAGCGGTATGCGAACCCGGCTGCGAAGGCGTCGGATTTGGCGAGGGCTGCGTCTCCGGAGTTGGGTCGGGCGTAGGCGGCTGGTTCGGATGTCCCTGCTCCGGCGCCTGCGGTTGCTGCATATAGGACCACGAGACCAAATCGGAAGTGAAGAGCTGAGTTTTTGCCGGAGCATGCCGCGCGGGTTCTTGCCCGAACGCCATAGCTCCGCAGCAAACCAATACAGCAAGAATCATTGACCAGCGTTTCATAACGACTCCCAAGCCGGTCTTTTGATGCCAGAACGGACGAACTCGGGAACCAGCTTCCGGGCGGGCAGATGTGCGTGGCAGGCTCAGAGCTTGGGTCCAACTCCTTTTACTCTCCTCTAGTGGAAAACGCTCTACCGCCGTTGCTGTAGATCACTTAAGGCGACTCCGACGTGTGTACTTCCGATTCTCCAGGTACCAGAAAAGGCACCTAATCAGTACACGTTCTTCTCACGTTTTCGACCTATTATGTCGCTAACGAATTCCCGGAGGTTGATCCTGCCATGGCAGCAAGTCAGGTTGTGCTCTACTTCGATAGACAGGAAGACGCGGTCCAGTTCACCCTCGCTGCCAGCTCGGTCATCGCCGACGGAGCGCCGCTGCGCGAAACCGCGCTTAAGGTGGCCAAAGAAGTCTGCAAGGCCACAAGAATCACCACCGAAGGCAGTGTGAACCCCGACGGGAGCAAAGCGAAGCGCCGGTCACAGTAGTTCTCATTCTCGGCTGAGACCCGCAGTGCGTTTTTTCCTTCGTGTAACTTCGTGTGCTTCGTGGTTTACAGGTTTTTAACTACCAAGGACACGAAGTGACGCGAAGGGCTTCCCTAATCCGACCACGGCGCCGGTTTCCGGTCCCAGCGATGCTTCTTTAATTCCTTCAGCAACTCCGGATTGAGCGGCCCTTTGTCGCTCAATGCGCAATTTTCGCGCACGTGCTCCGGCTTTCGCATACCGACAATCGTCGTGCTCACCGCCGGATGCGAAATCGTAAACCGCAGCGCCAACTCCGGCAGCGACATTCCTGCAGGGAGAATCTCCTTCAGCTTGTCCACGCGGTTCATCGTGTTCGCGAGATTTTTCGGATTGAAGTATCCCGAACGCCAGTCGTCTTTTGGAAACGTCGTATCCTTCGTCATCTTTCCACTCAGGCTGCCTTCATCGAGTGCCACGCGCACGATCACGCCGATGTTCAGCTCCTGGCAAACCGGAAACAGCTCGTCCTCCGGCGATTGATCGAAGATGCTGTAGATCACCTGCACCGCATCCACCAGTCCGGTCCTGATCGCCTTAATTCCGTTCTCCGGCTCCCAGCGGTTCAGGCTCAATCCGAAGTAACGGATAATCCCATCACGCTTGAGTTTTTCAACGGCGTTGTGAAAATCGGGTTCGTCGGTCCAGTTATCCGTCCACACGTGGAACTGCAGCAGATCGATGGAATCGGTACCCAGCCGTTTGCGAATCAGATCGGCATATTTGAAAACGTGATCCGGCGGAAAGACGTCGTGGTATTTGTATTTCGGCAGCGCCGGCCAGCGCTCGTTCTTGGGCGGAATTTTTGACGCCGCAAATAGACGCTTGCCTTTGTTCTTCGCGATTGTCTGTCCCAGCAGGCCGTCGCTTTTCCCTTCTCCGTACGCCCACGCGGTATCAAAAAAGTTGCAGCCGAGATCGACCGCCAATTGCAGTGCCTCGAGCGACTGCTTGTCATCCGAACCGCTCCAGCCACTCATGCCCCACAGCCCATAGGCAATGTCGCTGACTTCAACTCCCGTACGGCCGAACTTGCGATATTTCATCTGCCTTCCCTTTCACGATGTCATTCCGAGCGAAAAAGAACGTCCGCTTTGCGGGCGTCTTTACAGTCGAGGAATCTGCTTTTCGTATCTGATAATCATTGTTGTCAACAAAGAGAGGCCGCTGCCCCTTATTTGATTGCAACCGCGCTGCCCTCTTTCACCTTCTCCGCATAAAACTTCTGCAGAACATAAAACGCCTGCTTGCGTTGCCCCTGGTCCGAGATCAATCCCTTGCGGTTGTAATAATCCTGAATGCCCGGCAAGAGCCGCCGTGGCGAACGAAAATCCATCAGCACCCAGGGCGACATGCCCGCCAGTTGCGGGATGTGACCGAGCATCGTGAACTGATGCTCGTACAAATTCGCCTGATACTCCTCCGTGAAACGCGTCTGCGTATCGCCATGCCGGTTGTACTGAGCTCCTCCACCAAACTCGCTCACGATCACCGGCTTCAGGTAGGCAAACTGCCACTGCATGTGGTCGGCGTCTTCCGGTTTGCCTTCGTACCACCCGATGTACTCGTTCAGCCCCAGCACGTCGAGGAATTGCCCCAGCGGATCAGAAAGCACGCGGCTTTCAGCACTCGTGCGGTCAATGTGGCTCATGGCCGAGCCGATCAGGCGAGTGGGATCGAGTTGCCGCGCATATGCTGCCAGCGCACCGATAAATTGCGTCCGCTCCGGCGATATGGGCGTTTCGTTTGACATGGACCAGATCGCGATCGCCGCCCGGTTGTGGTCGCGTGAAATAACTTCGCGCAACTGCGATTTCGCATTCTCGAGTGTCGCCGGATTCTGCCACTGAATGTCCCAGTACACCGGAATTTCTTCCCACAGCAGCAGCCCCATCTTGTCCGCGAGCCGCACCATTTCTTCGTTGTACGGGTAGTGCGCCATCCGGACGAAGTTGCAACCCAACTCCTTGGCCCAGGTCAGGAGCGTGCGATCGTCCTCTTCGGAAAAAGCGCGCCCGCTGCGGAACGGCGCTTCTTCATGCATTGAAACGCCGCGCAGAAAAATCGGCTTGCCGTTCAGCAGGATTTGCGTTCCGCGAGTCTCAATCGTGCGGAAGCCAATCTCGTCGGTGACGCTGTCGCCTCCCGCTGAAATCACAACCTTGTAAAGCTTCGGGTTTTCGGGCGACCAGAGCTGCACATGCGCGGGGAATTGGAACGAAGCCCGTCCCGAATCATCCAGCCGGGCCGATTGCTTCAAGTGGATCTCAGGAATTTCGATTGTGGCTTCGCCCTCATGCGCCGGACCGGTGACGTGCACCCAGGCTTCAATCTGATCTGTCCGCCCTTTCGCCAGCTGAACGAAATAGTTGTCGGTGAATGTTTCCGGTACCTCGACCAGTTTGACGCTGCGTGTAAGCCCGCCATAATTCCACCAATCGGTATTTAATGAAGGCACGCCATCGAGCCGCCGAGTATTGTTCACCTCGACAACAACGCTGTTTTCACCATCAACGAGGTCGTTGACCTCAAAATCGAACGGCGTAAATCCGCCAACATGCTCGCCCAGCTTCTGACCATTGAACCAGACTCGTGCCTGATAATTGGCAGCACCGAAATAAAGAAATGCCCGCGTATGTGGCCGCTTCTGATAAGAAAAATCCCGCTGATACCAAACCGGCCCCTCGTAGAAGAGCAAAGACTCACGCTTCCAGTCGCCCGGCACGTGCAGCTTCGGTGAGCGCTCAAAATTGTACTCAATCAGATCACTGCTGGATTTCGGCTTAGCATCCTCGTACACACGGAGATTCAGCCCCGTCTCATACGGATCAACGATAGTGTTCCAGGTGCCATCCAGGCTGATTGTCGTCCGGCCATCAACGTTCTCAATCGCTGCCGAGGAGTTCTCTTGAGCGTGCACACAAAGCGTACTCAGAAGCAGGACGGCGAGAACTGCTCCTTTCATGTCACCTCCATGGATTTAAAGTGCAGACGAGTATAAACAAAGCCCGCGGACTATTCCCCTACGCGGCATCCGATGTCCGATATGTTTCCACTTCTTCCGCTGATAAAATAGCCTTTCACGCCTATGTTTGAGAACCTTCAGCAACGGCTGCAACAAACCTTCAAATCCCTGCGCGGGCAGGCAGTTCTTAACGAAGAGAACATGCAGGAGACCCTGCGTGAGCTGCGCCTCGCTCTGCTCGAAGCCGACGTCAACTTTAAAGTCGTAAAGCAATTCATCGACCAGGTGCAGGCGAAGGCCGTCGGCCAGGAGGTGATGAGTTCGCTTTCTCCAGGCGAGCAGGTCATCAAGATCGTCCGCGACGAGCTGATCGAGATTCTCGGCAAAGACACGGCTCGCGTGAAGTTCGCTTCGCAACCACCCACGGTCGTACTCATGGCTGGCCTTCAGGGCTCCGGCAAGACGACAACCTCA